>CAYVSU010000027.1:0-17232 GCA_964454215.1 uncultured Oscillospiraceae bacterium
CTGAACCACTCTATGGAAGTTTCTCACATCGCGGGCCTGATGGCTGCAGAGCTGGGCGTGGATGTGGCTCTGGCAAAGCGGGCCGGCTTGCTGCATGATCTGGGCAAATCTATCGACCACGAGGTGGAAGGCAGTCACGTACAGCTGGGCGCCGATCTTGCCAGAAAGTACAAGGAAAATCCCGTTGTGGTCAATGCCATCGAGGCACACCACGGCGATGTGGAGCCCAAGACGGTGATCGCCGTTCTGGTGCAGGCTGCTGACGCAGTGTCTGCTGCCCGTCCCGGTGCCCGCCGTGAGAATGTGGAAAACTACATCCGCCGGCTGCAGAAGCTGGAGGAGCTGACCGGTTCTTACCCCGGTGTGGAAAAGGCCTTCGCCATTCAGGCAGGCCGCGAGGTCCGCATTATGGTCAAGCCCGAGGTGGTTTCCGAGGACAATATGATCTTGCTAGCCAGAGATGTTGCCAAGAAGATCGAGTCCGAGTTGGAATACCCCGGCCAGATCAAGGTGAATGTGATCCGGGAAACCAAGGCTGTGGAATACGCCAAGTAATGAAAAAAGGGGGCTGTTGCGAAGGATGCAACAGCCCCTAAAAATATGCAAACAGGAGAGCAAATGACCACAGGTACGGAAGATACAGAACCTTGACATTTTTTTTGGGAAAAGCTATAATGAATACGGCAAAACCAAATAAAAAAAGGAGAGAGAAAAATGTATTGTCCTAAATGTGGATCCGCAAACGAAAACACTGCGCAATTTTGTCCTCACTGTGGCGCGGCATTGTCACAGAGCACACAGCAGCCCAATGTTGTTCCCCAGCAGAATGCACCCGAACAGGCACCTGTCCTGAAAATGGGCTGGTTCAAATTCCTGATCTATTTCTCCCTGTTTGCCGGCGCAATTTTGAACATTTACACTGCGATCAGCCTACTTACCGGCACAGCATACGGAGACAGCAAAGATCTGGTGTATGCGGTTTTTGAAGACCTGAAGACTTTGGATATGATCATCGGTCTGGCATCCTTGGCGTTGGCGGCGCTGGGGATTTACACCCGTTTCCGTCTGTCTGGATATCGCAGCAACGGTCCGAAACTTTTGCAGTGGACGCTGATGCTGTCGGTGTTGATCAATGTGGGTTATCTTGTGGGCCTGAATGTGGTTGTTCCGGAAATTGCCGAAGAACTGGAGTTGTCTTCGTTTGTTTCCAGCATTACGACATCAATTGTGATGATTTTTGTCAACAATGCTTACTTCAAAAAGAGAAGTCACTTGTTTGTTAAATAATAATGGCTTGCAAAACAGATCCCCGGTGCTGACGCACCGGGGATTTTTTTATTTTTTCCACTTTTGCAGATAGTATTTTCCGTAAAGCACGAGCTCAATGAAGAGACACATTGGCAGCGCCCAAAGTACATCCACGGCAGAATGCTGTTTGATAAACATTGTGGACAGGCTGATCATAATCACAGCGAACACCACAAATGCTTTCCAAAGACGGCTGACGCCCTTTTCCTTCAGCCACACAGATGCGATACCGATGGAATAAGCCACGTGCAGGGAGGGGCAGACGCCTGTGGGCGTATCCACCCGCTGGATAAACGCGACCAAATCGGTCAGCAGGTTATCCCGGGGATACACGGCGGGGCGCAGGTCCTGCCGGTTGGGATAGAGAATATACACCGCCATAGCAATGACCTGGGTCATAATGATAAAGATTTGTAGCTTTTTGAAGCTCTCCACATTGTAAAGCAAAAAGTACAGCAGGGAGATGACAATCAGAACATACCAAAAGCAGTAGGCAATGACAAATTCCTCCCGGAAGGGGATCACATCATCCAGCCACATATGTACAGGCACGCATTTTTCTGCAGGGATAAAGTTTTCTGTCAAAAAATACAGCAAAAAGTAGCCCAGCCAGCTAAAAAGAAGCTTCAAGTGGGAAAATTGGGGCGTATTCAGTTTGGACAGTCGAAATTGACGGTAATCAACTACCGGTTTTTTCATAGGACGCCTCCTTGGGTTTGTTGCTGGGATAAAGTTTTTTGGGAATGTTGCGGTAGGGTACGACGGTATGCTCCGGCAATGCCACGGCCATATTGGTAATCTCGGTCATCAAATATTCTTTGATCCGCTGGCGCTCTTCGTCCATAGGCGCGTCGGCACGGAATGTTATGGGCTTGCCGTAGTACATTTTCCGCAGACGCGGTGCGATATATAGGGGCACAAAAGATACTTCTTTGCCGGTTTTTTTATAGTACATCCGGGCCACATCAATGAATTTGTCCTGGAACTGGTAGAGAAAATGGTTGTATTTTTCGTCTTTTTCCGGGAAGATCACCACATCCAGCCCTTCGCAAAGACAGTTGACCGTAGTGCGGAAGGTGTTGATGAGCCGCATATCCCGGTAAACGGGGATGGTGTTGGCGTTTTTGAACACCAACACGGACAGCGGCGCGATCACATAGCTCATCAGCTTGAAATAGGGATGGGTCCACTTGGGCTTTTGAGACCAAAAGTCTTGAAAAGCGTAGGCGGGCACCTCTTTCAAATGCATCATATTCCAGGCGCACCAGGTATACCGGGGGCGGACGGAATAAAATTCGCAGGAAAGAGGTCCGTTATTTTGGCTATGGTTGCCCACAACGATGCAGGGCTCCTCCGGCAGATTTTCGCCGCCGACAGGGGTGATCTTCAGGTAGCACAGCTTTACCAACGGCTTCAAAAGCCGGTAAAGCCAGGAGACTTTCTTGTTTTTCATTGGTTTACGCTTCCTTATTTTGCGCGATCTTGCGGAGTTCTTCCTCCTCCAGCACACGATATGCCACCTTGCCTACCAGGGTCTTGGGCATATCGTCCTTAAATTCAATGTCATAGGGCATTGCGTACTTGGCGACGTGCTTACGGCAATAGTCCATAATGGCTTGCTTGGTGGCATCGGTTGCCTCCACGTCGGCGGCCAGCTTGACAAAGGCCTTCACTTTTTGCATTTTATAGGGGTCCGGCACGCCGATGACACAGCTCATCTGGACATAATCGTGGGCATCCAGGATGTTTTCTATCTGGGCGGGATAGACATTGTAGCCGGAGGTAACGATCATTCGCTTGGCACGTCCCTTGAAGTAGACAAAGCCCTGGTCGTCCATTGTGCCCAAGTCGCCGGTATGGACCCAGGTCAGGCCATCGGAATGGTGGCGCAGGGTCTCCACGGTCTCTTCGGGGTGGTGCATATATTCCTTCATCACGGTGGGGCCGGAGAGCAGGATCTCGCCTTCCACGCCGTAGGGCAGCTCCTCCTCTGTGCCGGGCTTCACGATCTTGATATAGGTATCCGGGAAGGGCAGGCCGATAGAGCCTTCCTTATACATATGGGCCGGGGTCAGACAGCAGGCGGTAACGGTTTCGGTGGTGCCGTAACCTTCCCGGACCTGAACAGAGGCCTTATGGTCGTAAAGGAACTTATCCAGTTTCTTTTTCAGTTCCACGGACAGGGTGTCGCCGCCGGAGAATACGCCCTTCAGGCAGCTTAAGTCCTTGCCTTCCATATCCGGCAGGCGAAGCAACGCTTCATACAGCGTGGGCACGCCCGCAATGAAATTGCAGCGGTGCTTCACAAGATCCTTGGCGTAGGACTTGGGAGTGAAGCGGGGAACCAGAATGCAGCGGCCGCCCTGGGAAAGCATAGTGTGGATGCAAACACCCAGGCCAAAACCGTGAAATACAGGCATTGCAGCCAGCATCTTATCGCCGGGGCGGAACATTTGGTTGGCGGCAATGACCTGCTGGCCCAGTGCGTTAAAGTTTAGGTTGGTCAGCACGATGCCTTTGGTGGTGCCGGTGGTACCGCCGGAGTAGAGGATCACGGCGGGATCTCTGCCAACTTTTTTCGCTTCGTATTCGCCGGCGAAAGATCTGCCCATTTTCAGGAAGTCATTCCAGAGAATCACAGGCGCGTTTTCCGGCAGAGGCGGGATCTTCTTGCCCTCGGTCAGGGCATAGCCTACCTTCAGAAGAGGAGGCAGCTCGTCCTTGATCCGGGCGATGATCAGATTTTTGATGCCGGTATTTTCCCGGATGGAGGCAAATTTGCCGTAAAACTGGTCCAAAGTGATGGCAGCCACGCTGTCCGAGTCGTTCAGGTAGAATTCAATCTCCTTCTCAGCGGACAGGGGGTGGATCATATTGGCAATGCCGCCTGCCAGGTTTACCGCATAGAACATAGCAATGGCCTGGGGACAGTTGGGCATTGCTATGGTGATCTTCTCGCCTTGGCGCAGACCCATTGCTTTCAGGGCTTTGGCACAGAGACGGATTTTTTTCACCAATTCCGCGTAGGTGGTGGATTTACCCATAAAGTCGAAGGCAATGCTGTTGGGATACTGCTTTGCGATCTTCTCCACGGCCTCAAACAAAGAGCCCTCAAAATAGTCTAAATGCATAGGGACATCGCCCATATAGTCTTTCCAAGGGGTCTTGGCCTTAAAATATTCCATAGATCAATACTCCACTTCAGTTTCAAAAGGTTCTTCCAAAAGCTCCGGATTTTCCAACAGTTTTTTCAGCAGACGGATGGATTTGGCGTAGTAGTAGCCGTCAGCAAGCCGCTCGTCCACGGTAAGACCCAGGTCCACGCTTGTTCGCATTTCTACATTACCGTTTTCGTCGTAGAACGGGCGCTTTTTCTTCAGACCGATGGCGCAGAACAGGGAGTTCGTACCCCAGTTGGTCATATGGTGGTAGCCGGCATCGATCTTCAGAGAGCCCAAATTAGACAGCACCACGGTGCAATAGTAAGGGTCGGTGGCGATCATAGACTTGGGCATCCAGCCGTGGCGGTCCAGATACCGCACTGCCACGCCGATAAACTTTTTGCAGGGGATCTTCTGGACGATGTCCATCGCTTCCGAGGAGCCGTCCTTCTTGTCACTGCGGCAGAAAGAGACCTGCCGGTAAATATCGTCGTGAATGGTGTCCAGGGTGTCAGTTCCCTGTGCCCGGACCTGCGCAAGACCTTCGCCGCCGTGGTCGGAAAACAGCTTTTTCACCACGAAAGCGGCGGTCAGCTCATTGCGCTGATACATATTCTTGTTGGCAATAAAGCGGTTTAGCAGGGGGCGGTGGTAAACGGTTCTCAGCATTGCGGTCACAATCAACTGGAACAAATTGTAGGCATAGGTGGGGTTGTCTGCGTTTTTCTTCTCCAGGTAGGCCTCTGCGTTGGTCAAATCGACCCGGATATGCATAAACGCTTCGTTGTCGCAACGGTTGGGGTACAGCAGGGGCATAATGTAGTGCATGGAATCAATATCCCTTACGAGGGTTCCATCTTTTCTGTCGCCGAGCTTTCTGCCCATATTCTCTCTCCTTAATATATGTATAAAACCGGAAGTTAACCGGGTATTTGCCGCAAAACAAACTACGGCATAATACTGTAATATTGTAGTCGTTTCTTGTTGAAAAGTCAACTAAATTCCCTATATTTTACGATAGAACCCAAATTTCCGGGATAAAGGTCAAAAGACCGCCCTTGCGGGCGGTCTGGTGAAGAATTTGGCTTATTCGCTTTTAATAACGGCACCCTGGGCGATGAGGAGAGCTTGCAGCTGCGCAATGGGTACATTTTCAGGAGCTACATTCAGTTCCTTTGCCATAGCAGCGGCAGTGCCAGCGGCCTGTCCCATTGCCATACAGGCGGGCATAACACGGTAGCTGCCGGATGCCTCGGAGCTGCCGCAGATACAGCGACCTGCTACCAGAAGATTTTCACAATTCACCGGCAGGAGGCTACGGTAGGGAATGGTGTAGTACCGATCCACCAGGGTAAAGGTTACGCCGCCGCCTTCCGTATGGTGGATGTCCAAAGCGTAGGCGAAGGTGGCGATGGCATCGTCAAAGATGCGGTGATTACACACATCTTCGGTGGTCAGCTCGTATTTTCCTACGATGTGGCGGGTCTCCCGGATACCAAGGCTGGGCGCTACCTGAATAAGCTGGATGTTCTCACAGCCCGGCAGGTTCTCTTTCATAAATTTGACCACTTCCTGGACCTGCTTGCGGCCTTCCATCATAGCGGCAGTGACCTGCTCGGTGTTGGTGGCGTCCACGAAGGACAGGCGGGTGGTATTCACCTTCCAGCGGCCGGGAATGTTCTGCTCATAAAGACCGATCTCGTTTTTGTCCAAGTTCCATTTGCCGGACTTTTTGGCTTCCGCGATGACCCAGGAGAAGCAGTTGCCCATATGGTTGTCCAGTTTTTCAATATTTCGCTCCAGCTCGGCGCAGTAGGCGGCGCTGTCGATATTGCCAACCTCGAAAAACAGGGTGCAGGGCTGCATCGTGCCGGTGTTTTTGTCGCCGGTCCAGGTGGGGACACCAGCAAAGTGGGCAACATCTGCGTTACCGGTGCAGTCAATATAGGTCTTGGCGCGAATAGCTGCCAGACCCTCTTTCATCAGCACGATCACCCGATCAATTTTGCCGTCGGCGGTGATGACGTCCGCTAGGCGGGTCTCAAACAGCACCTTCACGCCGGCTTCCTGCACCATTTCATCCATCGTCAGCGCCAGGATTTCGGATTGATAGGGAGTCACGTGCTCGTGGCTGCGCAGATAGTAGGAGTTGTGGGAGCACATACCCTTGACTTTGGAGGGGTGGATCGCACCGCCCTTTTCTTCTGTTCTGCGGCACAGCTCGTCAAAAATGCCCATCACCACCTGCTCGGTGCAGTCGTTATCGTAACAGGTCATAAATGGGCCTACCAGACCGGAGGTGGCCATACCGCCTAAAGTGGAAAATTGCTCGATCAGTAACGTTTTTGCGCCGTTTCGGGCAGCAGCAACTGCTGCGGCAAAGCCAGCAGGGCCGCCGCCTACCACCAGCACATCGGTTTCAAAAAGATTGGTAAGGTCACGGGTGTAAAGCATATACATTCCTCCCTTTATTTTTTTGTATTCTACCACATTTGTCCGGCAGATGCAATGAAAAAAAGGCAAGTGGCAAGGGACGGTGCAGTTCTTGCAATCCGTTAAAAGATATGCTATAATATATCGTTAAGCATTGACGAAATATCAATAGGTGAGGAGATAAAAAATGTTCGAACCGATTTTACAGGAAATACAAAAGTATGAAACCGTTATTCTGCACCGCCATTTCCGCCCGGATGGAGATGCAATGGGCAGCCAGCTGGGATTAAAACACATCCTGCAGGAGAATTTCCCCGAAAAGAAGGTTTACTGCGTAGGTGATGAGGCAGGATTCTTCCGGTTTATGGCAGATTCTGTGATGGATGAGATCCCGGACAGTAGCTATGAAAATGCTTTGGCCATTATTTTGGATTGCGGCAGCCCCAACCTCATCAGCGACGACCGCTACACACTGGCAGCCAGAACCGCCCGGATGGACCACCATCTGTTCTCCGGGAAAATCGCGGATGTGGAAGTGGTGGAAAGTAGTTTTGAGAGCTGCTGCGGTATGGTGGCAATGCTGGCAATGGAGTCCGGGCTGAAGCTGAATCCTCTGGCGGCGCAATCGCTGTACACCGGAATGCTGACGGATTCCGGCAGATTCCGCTACGACAGCACCTCGTCCCGAACCTTCCGGCTGGCAAGCTTTTTGATGGAGCAGAATTTTGATACCAATGCCATTTTCCGGGAGCTGTATGCCGACAGCTTTGAAAACAAAAAGCGGAAGGCAGAATTTACGCTGAAAACCCAGTTTACCCCCAACCGGGTGGCTTACATCTACACCACAAAAGAAGAACTGGACCAGTTTGCAATCAGCCCGTTCTCCGCATCCCGGGGAATGGTGAATGTGATGGCTGATATACGAGGCACCGATATTTGGGTGAACTTTACGGAAACTGAGGAGGGCGTTCTTTGTGAGCTGCGCTCCGGTGGTGTGAATATCAATCCCATTGCTGTGAAATACGGCGGCGGCGGTCACGCCAAAGCCAGTGGCGCAACCGTTCCCGACAGAGAAACGGCAATGGCGATGCTGGCAGACTTGGACCAAATGGCAGGAGGAGAAAAATGAATCACGAAATTATGAAAACGATCCTGGAAAAAATCCGTCAGTATGATACGGTTATGCTGTTTCGTCACATTCGCAACGATGGCGACTGCGTGGGTGCCACCAAAGGCCTGAAGCGGATCATTCAGCTGACTTGGCCGGAAAAAAAGGTGTACCTGATCGACGAGGTTTTGGCAGAGCACCTGGCGTTTTTGGGGCCGGAAGACAGTCAGGTGGCGGATACGGTATACGAAAATGCTTTGGGCATTGTGCTGGATACTGCTTCTGAGGCGCGTATCTCCAATAAAAAGTACGCACTCTGCAAGGAATTGATCAAAATTGATCACCATATTCCTGTGGAAAACTATGGCGACTATATTTGGGTAGAGGAGGAGCGTTCCTCCTGCTGCGAAATGGTAGTGGCGTTCTACAATGCGTTCCGGGAGGAACTGAAGATCGATTCTGAGGCGGCTACCTATCTGTATACCGGTATGGTTACGGATTCCGGCAGATTTAAGTACAGCGGCGTGGTGGGTGATACCCTCCGCTGTGCCGCGGTTTTGCTGGATGTGGGAGTGGATACCCAGACCCTATTTGCCCAGTTATACCTGGAGGAGTACGATTATTTGAAATTCAAGGCATATATCTACGAAAATATGCGAATGACACCCAACGGCGTGGCCTACATTTTTGTGGATCGGAAGATGCAGGAAAAATTTGATCTGACACAGGAGCAGGCAAGTGCCTGTGTCAATGCGCTGGATTCCATCCGGGGCTGCATCAGCTGGGCGGTGTTTATTGAAAATGCGGAGGAGAAGATCATCCGCGTACGTCTCCGCTCCCGCTTTGTTCCCATCAATTCCATTGCGGAGCAGTACCGGGGCGGCGGTCACGCCTGTGCCTGCGGCGCTACTCTGCACAGCCACGGGGAGATCGATGAACTGCTGCGGGATCTGGATATGCTGGTAAAGGAATACAAAGAGACACACGAGGACTGGCTATGAAAATTTTGATTACAAACGACGACGGCGTCAATGCATCCGGATTGCTTCCGCTGATCCACTGGTGTAAGAAGCTGGGAGATATTACTGTAGTAGTTCCCAAATATGAGCAAAGCGGAAAGAGCCACGGCATTGAACTGCACGTTCCTTATGAGGCTGTGGAAGTGGAACTGGAACCGGGGCTGACGGTTTGGACGGTGGATTCCACGCCGGCGGACTGTGTGCGGTTTGCGGTTCTGGGACTGCGTATGACCTTTGATCTGGTGATCTCCGGCATCAACCGGGGCTTCAACATTGGTGCGGACCAATGCTATTCCGGTACGGTGGGAGCTGCCTGTGAGGCGGCACTGTTGGGGATGCCTGCTGTGGCCCTTTCCACCTCGCCGGCGTATTATGAGAAGGCGGTCAACCATTTGGACCTGGTCTTTGATTATCTGGATCAGAATCGCCTGATGGAGCTGCACTCTCTATACAATATAAATATACCGCCCAACGATGGACAGATCCGTATTACCCGGCAGGGCGGACCCTACTACTCTGACGACTATGTGAATGTAGGCGGAAACCTTTACCAGGCTGCCGGAAAATGTGTACACGAGGATTCGGGAGATTTGCAGCTGGATACAGATGCTACACTCAGCGGGTATATTTCCATTTCTCCGCTGACAGTGAGCAAAACGGATATGGAAGTATTCCGGAAACTGACAACCTAAATAAAACGCCCGCAGTTTTCACTGCGGGCGTTTGCTTATGTAATTGCGTAGAGAATCAGTTGGTGAAGACTGCGATGGAATCCACGCGGACCTGACCAGCAGTCAGACTGATGGAAACAGAATCGGCAGCCTTGGGCAGCTCAATGATAACCACCTGGCCGCTGACGGTAACAGTCAGACCGGCAGCTTCGGCAGCTGTCTGCAAGCTGGTAACATAGTCAGTCTTATAGCTGTTGCAGGTAACAGCAATCTTCGTCATACCCGTGTACTCGATGGTCAGCAGAGTGCTCTTGTAGAAACGGGCAGGATTGGAGTAGTCAGCGATGGCGGCAGTGCTGGCATCCTGATCGTTGGTCACGGTGATGCCGTTCTGCTTCCAAACCTGCTGATCGGTGCTGAGAGAAGTGCGGTTTGCAACATCAGCAAAGCTGATGGTAGCCTTTGCGCCGCTCAGATCAACGGTATCGTTGGAAACGCCTTCACCGGGGGTGTGGGCAACGATCCAGCCGTTCTTGATCTGGGGAACATCGTTGTACTGGCCGACAACGCCATAAATGGTGACAGTATCGCCAGCTACGGGAGCGTTGGTCATAGCGTCGTAACGGGTGCTGCCGTCAGCGCTGTAGGTGCCGTAGATGGTCAGGATATTGCCGTCGGAGTCCTTGATTCTCATATTGCCATACTGGGTATTGTAGACCTCAGTGACAACACCGGTAACCTTGAACTTGTTGGTGGTGTAGGTGTTATGCTCCTTGGCTGCGCCCATAGCGATTGCTTCCTTGACAGACAGAACGGTGCCGTCTGCGGGTTCATCCGTGGAAGGAGTGGAAGGTGTGTTCGTAGAGCTGCCGCCGTTGCTGGTATGAGAAGTGATCCAGCCATTCTTGATCTGGGGAGTGCCGTTGTACTGTCCGACAACACCGTAAATGGTGACGGTATCGCCAGCCACAGGAGCGTTGGTCATAGCGTCGTAACGGGCTGTGCCGTCAGCACTGTAGGTGCCGTAGATGGTCAGGGTGTTGCCATCGCCGTCGGTGATGTACATATTACCGTACTGGGTGTTGTAGACCTCAGTGATGGTGCCGGTAACATAGTACTTATTGGTGGTGTAGGTGTTATGCTCCTTGGAAGAACCCAGTGCGATAACCTCAGTGATGGACAGAGTGGAATCGGCGGCGGGATCATCGGTAGAAGGATCGGTAGGAGCGGGCTCAGTGCTGCCGCCGTTGCCGGTCTGAGAAGTGATCCAGCCGTTCTTGATCTGGGGAGTGCCGTTGTACTGTCCGACAACACCGTAAATGGTGACGGTATCGCCAGCCACAGGAGCGTTGGTCATAGCGTCGTAACGGGCTGTGCCGTCAGCACTGTAGGTGCCGTAGATGGTCAGGGTGTTGCCATCGCCGTCGGTGATGTACATATTACCGTACTGGGTGTTGTAGACCTCAGTGATGGTGCCGGTGACATAGTACTTGGCAGCAGTATAGGTGTTGTGATCCTTGGAGGTGCCCAGTGCGATAACCTCAGCAATGGACAGAGTGGAATCGGCAGCGGGCTCACCGTCGGGAACTACCACAGGAGGCGTGGTGCCGTCGCCGGGGGTGTGGGCAACGATCCAGCCGTTCTTGATCTGGGGAGTGCTGTTATACTGACCGACGATGCCATAGATGGTGACGGTGTCACCGGCAACGGGCTTGACTTCCATAGCGTCGTAACGGGCTGTGCCGTCAGCGCTGTAGGTGCCGTAGATGGTCAGGGTGTTGCCTTCGCCGTCGGTGATGTACATGTTACCGTACTGGGTGTTGTAGACCTCAGTGATGATGCCGGTAACCTTGTACTTCTGCTCGGTGTAGGTGTCATGCTCCTTAGCTGCGCCCATTTCGATGATTTCTTTAACGCTCATCTCAGTGCCGTCCTTGGGCACAGCAATGGGAAGCGTATATTCGAAGACAACGGTCTTGGTGTTGCCGTCAGCATCGCTGACGGTTGCGGTCAGCTTGTAGGCGGTTTCGGTCTGATTGTCTTCATTGATGTCGATAGTGACGGTGTTGTCGGTGCCGGGAACGATCTTGACCAGTTCTTCGGCTACATCGACAGACCAGGAAACAGCATACTGTACCTTACCAACAGGAACGACGCTGGTACGGACATAGTCCATAGAAGGTGCGGTCGAAGCGTCGTTATACAGAGCTTTCAGATACTTTGCAGCCTTATCCAGACCGGATTCAGTGGTAGTATCCTCGGATTTTTTGGCGCAACCAACCAGAGCAAAGCTCAGGCACAGAGCCAAAACCAGGATCCAAGCAATTAATTTTTTCATAGCTAGCTCCTTATTACACTAATTTATTCTGTAACGGTAATTTGATTTGCGGAGAACACTTTAATTTGATACTCGCCGTTATAGTAGTCCACGACGCCTTTGACGTCAATGGTCTTGCCAGTATAGGCGCTGGCGGTGATCAGATTGCCGTTGTTGTCCAAAAGGACAACGGTACGCACACTGATGGTGGTGCCGTCTGATGCACGGCAGGTCAGAGTCATTGCGCCGTCGGAATCGCCGCCGTTGTGAGTAGTATAAATATCCACGACTTTCAGATTCTTCATTTCCAAAGAGGTGCTCATAGCCAATTCAGCGTAGCTCTTGGTAATGGAAGCGTCCTCGGTTTGGATGGTGACGGTGCCGGAGGCAAAGGTCTTGGGGTCGGTCAGCACATAAGCGGGCTGATTGCCGCTGCTGAGCTTTTTCAGGTTGGTGGGCTTGTCGGGATCCATAATGTTGTAGTCCACATCAGATATCTGATAGGTGCCGCCGGCTTCGTAATACTGGAGAGAGCCCACGATGCGGACTTCATTGCCCACAGACAGGATATCCAGA
This sequence comes from uncultured Oscillospiraceae bacterium, assembly GCA_964454215.1. Lineage (GTDB taxonomy): Bacteria > Bacillota > Clostridia > Oscillospirales > Oscillospiraceae > Faecousia. The sequence continues at coordinate 12,594 of CAYVSU010000027.1, forward strand.
CCAAAGCCGTTCAGACTGAATCCATAGTAAACGGAGATACCGTAGTACATATCCGTTTCGGCGTCGTAGCTTTCCACATAGACGCTGTTGTTGTTATTCAGGGTGATAATACCGGTGAAGGCAACCTTCAGGCCATTATAATCGGCAATGTTGGTGCGCAGTTCCTTCAGCGTCAGTTCTATGGCCTCGCCATAGTAGAAGTCGGGATCTTTTTCGCCGGAATACACGTGCAGCTTCAGCGCCTTTGCCTGATCAATGGCCGCGGTGCAGACACTGCCGTAACGGTTATTGGAGGACTTGTTGGCAATGGCGTAGCCATTTTGCAGGATCTCGATATTCAGGTTACGGTATTCCTGATCTTCGCTGGTGCGATACCAGATCCAGGAAAGATACCGTTCGCCGGTGGAGTCCGGATCCCAGTAGTCGGTTTCGGACTCGATGATGATGGAAGTGGCGGCGGACAGCTTTTCCTTGGTAAAGGCGGCAGCGGCCTTGCCCCATTCCTCGATCTTACCGGTGGATTCCGGGGTGTTGATGGCCAGATATCTGGCCTTCAACACGCCGTTGGGCATAACGGAAGTGGGAACATTGAAGTGGGTGGTGTCACCGTCAATGAATTGCTTGACGGTGGCAGACACCTTTGCGGTATTGGAATTCATATCCAACTTCACGCTGGCGGCATAGTCTACAGCCTGGCTGGGATCCATTGCTGTGACAGGCACGGTGGTGGTATTACTGGGATTGTCGTCAGACTTTTTGCTGCAGCCGCTGAAGCAGCTGAGCATCAGCGCCAGCAGAAGCAGTAGGCTCAGAAGTTTCTTCATAGCTTAGCCTGCCTGGTACTCACATTCTTCCACGGCTTCCTTGAAGGCCTTCTGAATCTGCGCATCCAGATCACTGCCGGACATAGTCAGGCACTTGGTCAGCAGACTGCCGACTTCGTCACGGGCAACGGAGGAACCGATGAATGCGGGGGAAGTGTAGTAAGCGCTCTCCTGCTCCATACAGACCTTAGCAGCCAGAGCAGCGATGAAGGAGCCGCCGTTGGCGCTGTCCAGGAAGGTCTTGTAAGCGGGGTTCTCAGCAACGGATTTCAGAACGGGAACGTAGCCGGAAGTCATAGCAAACTCAGCCTGGAAGCCAACATTGGTGGTCAGGAACTTAACGAACAGCCAGGAAGCGATGACTTCCTGAGGATTGTCCTTCTGGAAGATGCACAGGCTGGGGCCCTGAGAAATGACCTTCTTGTTGTTGGTATCAGCCTGAGGAATGGTGGCGATGCCCACTTCGAAGGGATAGGAACCGTCAGCATTGGCAGTGGGACGCTGATAGGTAGCGCCAGCGGAGGAACCAATGCACATATAGCATCTGGTGCCGTTGGTGGAGGTGAACAGACCGGAGGTGTAAGCCTTGTACAGAGTCTCAGTGGTCAGGTAGCCCTTCTGATACCAGCTGTTCAGCCGCTTCATCAGGTTGCGGTTGGTTTCGTTATCAAAAATGAAGTGGTCACCGGTGGCGCTGGTGTAGGAGCTCTTATACTGCTCGCACAGAGTGATGAACCAGTTGGACTCAGAGTCGTAGCCCAGAGGAATGGAGTTGGGATCCAGTTCCTTGATCCTTGCGCAAACAGCTTCCAGTTCGTCCCAGGTGGTGGGAACGGACAAACCGTTGGCTGCGAAGAAGGTCTTGTCGTAGTACAGAACCTCGGTGGACTTGGACAGGGGCAGGCAGTACATCAGACCGTCGCCAAACTGCTTGCCTTCATTGTAGTAGCCTTCGATGAAGTCAGCCTTCTGCTCGTCGGTCAGACCCAGGATCTCGGTGGTGCCGTCGGCACGGGTGATCTCGATGGTGCTGTTGATCAGGGTGTCCAGAGAGACAACGGCTTCAGCGCTGTTGTACATAGCAACGTGGTCGGGATAGCAAACTGCCACATTGGGCTGGTTGCCGGCCAGGATCTCGGTGCTGATCTGGTCGCGGACATCATCATAACCGCCAACCTGCTCGATCTTGATGGTGATGTTGGGATACAGAGTGTAGAACTCTTCCAGATAGCGCTCCATAATGGTCTTCAGGTTTGAACCCATGTTGGTGTAGTAGGTGACGGTAACGGCGCTGCCGTCGTAGCCACCCTCGGGGACGACGAAGTTGCCGGAGGCGGAGGAAGCTTTCTTGCTGCAGCCGGCGAACAGACTCATAGTCATAACCACCAGAAGCAGCACTGCAATGATTCTCTTTTTCATATGTTTGGTCCTTTCTTTTATGTTAAATTTTTTTAACAAACGAATGAAACCGGGCCGGATATCAGCCCTTGATGCCGCTGCGGCTGACACCTGCCATAATATACTTGCGCAGCAGAATGAATACCACAAACAGCGGAGCGGAGACGATGGCAACAGCGGCCATCTGCACAGGGTAGTTGACATCACCGGAGGTGTCGGTAAAGGCGTTACGCAGACCGTTGGTGATCATTGCGTGGGCAGGATCGTTGGCAACCAGCCGGGGCCAAATGTAGGAGTTCCAGGCACCCATCATTTTCAAAATGGTGATGGAGATCAAAGTGGGCATCGCCAGAGGAACCATAACCTTCCACAGATACTTCAGATCGCTGCAGCCGTCCACCTTGGCTGCCAGATACAGCTCGTTGGGGATCTGCAGGAAGTTCTGCCGCAGCAGGTAAATATAGAATACACTGACCAGGAACGGAACGATCAAAACCTGGAAGGTATGCAGCCAGTTCAACTGGGAGACCGTAATATAGTTGGTGATGGTAAACAGCTCGCCGGGGATCATCATCGTTGCCAGCAGTGCGGCAAACAGGGTCTCTCTGCCCTTAAACTCCAAACGGGCGAAGGCAAAGGCGGACAGGACCGTAATGATCAGAGAGAGCAAAGTGGAAACAATGCCAACATAAGCGGTGTTCAGGAACAACCGGCCAAGGCTGGCGGTCTGAAAGGCATCCGCGTAGTTACGGAACAAAATATTCTTGGGCCAGAAGGTGGGAACGCTCAAGCGGTACTCGTCCAAACTCTTCAGGGAGGAGATGATCATCCAGTAGAAGGGGAACAGAACGATGAGTGCCATAACGCACAGGAACACATAAATGAGCAGCTTACCCAAAAACTGCCGGACCTTTTGCTGAGAAGTAACGGCGGCCAGGTTATGCTCGTGCATAACGGCTGTTTCTTTTTTAGACATACAACAGCCTCCTCTCAATAATGCACGTGCTTCTTGATGACCTTGTTGTTAAACAAGGTGACCACAAGAATAATGGCGAACAGGATCAGCGCGGCGGCACTGGCGCGGCCTTGCTTGTTGGTTTCCAAAGCGTCGTAAATAAAGCCGACCATAGTGTTGAGTCTGCCGGCATCATCCGCCGGACCCATAGTATCGCCGAAGATGCCGACGATGCTGGTGTACTCCTTGAAGCCGCCGATAAAGCCGGTGATGATAACATAGGCCAGCATAGGGCTCAGCAGAGGCACGGTGATGCGGGTGAGAACTCTTACGCGGGGTGTGCCGTCAACCTTGGCAGCGTCATAGTACTGTTTATTGATGGACTGCAGACCGCCCAGCAGGACCAGAATCTTGAAGGGCAGAGCGTTCCAAACGATGTAGATGACCATAACCGCAATGTTGGCGGTGTAAGTAGAGCCGTAGTTGATCCAGTTTACGGGTTTGCCGCCGAAGAATTCAATCACATTGTTGATGATACCGGCGGTAACAATGATTTCATTTTCTGTGCCGTAGAAGCTGCCGACAATATTGAACATTGCGGCGAACACCATACCGATAGCGATGGAGTTGGTAACATAGGGCAGGAAGAAAATGGTCTGCAGGCCCTTCTGCAGGAACTTGATGGAGTTCAGAGCTACGGCAATGAGCAGTGCCAAAATGGTGGAGATCGGCACGGTCAGCACGCAGATCAAAATCGTATTCTTCAAGCATTGCAGGAACTTTTTGTACTTGATAACGGACAGAAAGTTGCCAAGGCCGAATTCAAAGGTCTTGCCGGCAAATGCCTGCAATCCGCTGTAGCCTTCCAGCAAGGACATACGGATGGTGTTAATAATGGGCCACACTGTAAATACCAGCAGCAAGACAATCGCCGGTGATAAATACAGCCAGGCTTTCCATTGTTTTCTGTTATCTACCATAAGCCATTACCTCAAAAACGGATACGCTCTTCGGTTTCCTTGTTGAAAACAAATACCTTGTGGGGTTTCAGAGAATAACCGACGGTTTCGCAGCCCAGGTCTACCTTGCTGTCCGAATTGATAATGGAGCGAATGACGGAATTAACAGAAGCTTCGTGGGTGGAAACCACGCTTACATCGCGGCCCATAACTTCCAGGCTGGACAGCTGGCAGTGCAGAGGTCCGTTCTGGCTCAGTTCAAAGCCTTCGGGACGGATGCCGACATACACTTCCTGATCCGCAATGCCGGGGGTTGCCAAAACAGCTTCTTCGCCGATGTAGAGCTTGCCGTTCTGAACGGTGCCGTTGAAAACGTTGATGGGAGGGGTGCCCAGGAACTTGGCGACGAACAGATTGGTGGGATCATCGTAAACATCCTGCGGCTTGCCGATCTGCTGCACAACGCCCAGCTTCATAACCACGATCATATCGGAAATGGACAT
>CAYVSU010000028.1:0-17213 GCA_964454215.1 uncultured Oscillospiraceae bacterium
GGCAGATAGAAGGCAAGATCTTCGTTTTCTTCCATCATCAGCATACAGTCGCCGGCATAATAAGCGGCGATCCACGCCTCTTCGTTTTCCATTGTGGAGTAGATCTGATCCATCACATACTGCTGGACCAAAGGCCGCTGCTCTGCCAGCTTGTTGGCACAGGCCTGCAACTCTTCTCTGTTTGTGGTATTCACATCGTACCCCAGCAGATACTGAGCGATGCCGAATGCATCCCGGGAGTTGTCGATCATCAGGATCTTACCGGCATATTCTTTGTTCCACAGCAGTTCCCAGCCGGTCACATCTGCTTCATCCACATACTTGGTATTATACAAAATACCAACAGTACCCCAGGTGTAAGGCACGGAATACTTATTTTCCGGGTCATAGTCAGGATTTTTGAAAGAATCGTCCACATCGGAGAAGTTGGGAATGTTGTCGAAGTTCAACTCCAGCAGCATATTCTCTTTGATCATCCGGGCGATCATATAGTCCGACGGAATGATCACATCTACCGTGATGCCGCCGTTCCGCAGCTGGGAGAACAGAGCCTCGTTGGACTCATAATAGGACATATTTACCTCAATGTGAGGATACTTTTCTTCAAAGGCGGCAATGATATCCAGCGTACCGTCCGTACCGTCAGCCATATTCATACCCCAATTTTTTACGTTGAGGACGATCTTCTCCTGCCGGGAACCAACTAACAACCAGCCACAGCCAATAATCAGGCATACAGCCACACCTGCCGCGATCCAGCGGCGGGCGATCTTCCAACCCCGGGACACAGGACGCTTGTTCAGCTTCTTTTTGTCGGAGCGCAGCTGCATCAGATTCATTCCCACCATCAGCACTGCAATCAGCAGGAACAGCAGGGTGAACATAGCGTAAACCTTTGGATGGATGGGCTTTTTGGTATAGGTGTAGATTTCTACCGGCAGGGTGACAAAGTCAGAACCGGTGACAAAGTAGCTGATGACGAAATCGTCAAGGCTCATCGTGAAAGCCATAATGCCGCCGGCAACGATGCCGGGCATAATTTCGTGGATGGTGACCTTAAAGAATGCCTGAATCGGTGTGCATCCCAGATCCGTGGCAGCATCGGTCAGTGCCGGATTCATCTGCTGCAATTTTGGCATTACATTCAAAATCACGTAGGGAAGACCGAAGGTCACGTGGGCGATCAGCAATGTCCAGAAGGTCAAAGATTCTCTTTGTCCCAAAAGACCCGTTCCCACGAATACGAACAGCAAACTGAGACTGACACCGGTGACGATGTCCGGGTTGGTCATAGGAATGTTGGTCAGGCTCATAACCATTTTGCGCATACGGGGTTTCAAGCTGTGAATGCCCACCGCAGCCACGGTGCCAAAGGCAATGGAAACGCCAGTGGACAGCAGTGCGAGCAGGATGGAGTTGCCAAGCAGTCGCAGCAGATCATCATCCCGGAAAAGCTCTGCGTACTGTGCAAGGGTAAAGCCTTCAAAATCGGTCAAGTCCTTGCCGGTGTTGAAAGAACCAACGATCAGCACCGCCATAGGAATATACAGGAAAATGAAGATCAGGACAGTCAGGATACGGTTTGTCTTTTTCATACGACAACACCGCCTTCCTCATCCCCACCAAAGCGGTTCATAATGCCGGTGCAGACAAATACCAGCGCCATCAGCACCAAGCTCAGCGCTGCGCCAAGGTTGGGATTGTCGCCCTGCTTAAAGAGCCGCTCGATCAGGTCGCCGATCAGCACCGTATCGGTTCCACCCAATTTTTGAGAAATATAGAAGGTGGAGACCGCGGGCACGAATACCATCGTAATACCGGACAGGATACCGGGAACGCTCAGGGGCAGGATCACCTTGGTGAAGGTCTGTACGCCGTTGCAGCCCAAGTCCTCCGCAGCCTCGATGAGTCTGCCGTCCAGCTTCACAAGGGTGGTGTACAGCGGCAGAATCATATAGGGCAGGTAGTTATACACCATACCCAGAATCACTGCGCCGGGCGTCCGAATCAACTGCACCTGGGAAAGTCCCAGCTTTTGCAGCAGATTATTGATAATGCCGGTGTCCTGCAAAAGACCCACCCACGCCAGTGTCCGCAGCAGAAAACTCATACACATAGGAAGCATTACCAGCATATACAGCAGCTTTTGTGCCAGCGGAGTCCGGTGAGCGATATAGTATGCAACCGGGTAACCCAGCAGCAGACAAATCATTGCCGAAATCAAAGCATAGCCTACAGACTGCCCTAAAACCGGCAGATATGCGGAAAGGTTTTGCAGGTTGCCGAAGGTAAACATTCCCGTTTCCGGATCAGTCAGAGCGTAATAGCCCACCACGCCCAGGGGGATGAGGGTGAAAACCAACATCCACAGCATATAGGGCGTGCTTAAAAGAACAGATTTATTCTTCCTCATCGCCGGCATCCTCCGTCAGCTCGTCGTACTCCGCGGAGTAGGAGCTGTAATCGCCAAACATACCGGAATATTCACTCTTTTTCATAATGTGAATATCTTCCGGGTTTAAACGAATGCCGATGGTAGAGCCTTCAGCGCAGTGATCCGTTGTTTGGATCAGCCACTTGAAGCCCTTAAATTCGACGATGATGTCATAGTTCAGACCTTTAAAGGTAACGGAAGTGACTGTACCAACCAGATGCCCTTCTTCCGGTGCCACAATATCGATATCCTCAGGGCGGATGACGACATCTACCGGCTCGTTGGGCAGGAAGCCCTTGTCCACGCAGTCAAAGGTTCTTCCAAAGAACCGAACTTTATAGTCGGACAGCATCGTGCCGTCCAGAATGTTACTTTCGCCGATAAAGTCTGCCACAAAGGCATTCTTCGGCTCGTTATATATATCTTCCGGTTTGCCAATCTGCTGGATGCGGCCCTTATCCATAACCACCACGGTGTCCGACATTGAAAGGGCTTCTTCCTGATCGTGGGTGACATAGACAAAGGTGATACCCATTGCCTGTTGGATCCGTTTCAGCTCGATCTGCATATCCTTGCGAAGCCGCAGATCCAGCGCACCCAAAGGCTCATCCAAAAGCAGAACTTTGGGCTGATTCACCAGCGCCCGGGCGATGGCAACGCGCTGTTGCTGACCGCCGGACAGAGAATCGATATGACGGTGACCGTAGCCCTTCAGGCTGACGATCTCCAGCATCTGGTTGACCCGCTCTGTGATCTCATCCTTGGGAACTTTCGCCACCCGCAGACCGAAAGCAATGTTGTCAAACACATTCAGATGCGGGAAAAGGGCATACCGCTGGAATACGGTATTGATCTGCCGTTTGTAGGGGGGTTCCTCATTGATGCATTTTCCGTCAAACTCCACTTTTCCGGAAGTGGGCGTCAAAAACCCACCGATGATCCGCAAAGTGGTAGTCTTGCCGCAGCCGGAGGGGCCCAGCAAAGTCAGAAATTCATGGTCATTGATATAAAGATTGATACTGTCAAGTATCCGCTCCCCGTCGAACTCCATGGTAAGATCCCGGAGCCTGATGAGTTCCTTGGCCATTATCCTCCCCCGTTTCTTTTGTAGAATGCCTCTGAAGACTGCCTGAACAATCCTCAGAGATTGCCTGAAATTCGTCACAATATGACAAGTATAAATGTAACAGAAATTCCCCATTTGTCAATCATTTTCCCTCCTTCGGAGGGAATTTATTTTTTCTTCGGGACGATCATTTATTTTCCAATCTATGGTTTAGAAACCAAAAAGTTGGAAATACTTGACCTTGGAGGTGCTTAAAAATATGAAAAGCAACAATCATACAGGCAGATTTGCCGGCAAGGGCTACTACATAGCCCTGATCCTGTGCGCTGTGGCTATCGGGATCTCCGGCTATTTGTACTACCACAATGCAGGTTCTGACCTGACAGACGATCCTCAGCTGCAAAACCCTACAGTTAATCAAGACCCGGAAGATCCGGATAATATTCAAGCGGTGGCAACAGAACCCTCTGTTACGGATCCTACTGTCGGCGATCCCAATGTTCCCACACCGGGGAAAAAGCCACTGCAGACCTGTGCGCCCCTTACAGGCGAGACTATTATGGAATTTGCAATGGATTGCCTGAGCTACAATCCCACTACCCGGGACTGGCGGGTTCACAATGGCATTGATATTGCCGCGGAGGCAGGAGATGCGGTTTGCGCCGCTGCTGACGGCACGGTGTACACCACCTATCAGGATGACACTATGGGCTATACCGTGGTGATCCGCCACGAGGACGGTTATGTAACTGTCTATTCCAGCCTTGCAGACAATGTTTGCGTCAGTGCCGGAGACCCGGTAATTATGGGGCAGACCATTGGCTATGTGGGCAATACGGCATTGCTGGAAACAGCGGTGGGCGACCATCTGCATTTTTCCGTGACCTATCAGGATGAGCATATTGACCCTGCGGACTTTTTTGCTCTGGGTTAACCGTGTTTTCATTTTTCCTCTTTGTTTTTGGCCGCCGGCAGATCCGGCGGCTTCTCTTTTCGATAAAAATTTCCCGATATTATAAAAAAGGTATTTACATTTTTCTCCTTTTGATGTATGATAACCCTGAACAGAGTAGGAGACAGCGCGTTAAGTGCCACCGGGACGGGGAGTTGCCCGGAGGACGAAGGTTTTTCCACGATGCTGTCACCGCACCCGCTGCCCATATAGGAATGAACACTCCTTTATGAGAGGCGATACTCGGTCGGGCGAAAGGGCCAGGCTGTTTTTGCTGATCTTTTCCAGACCGTATCCGGATCCGTTTCACTCCCCGACATTTGTCGGGGAGTTTTGCTTTCCGGAGCGCTGGAACGGCAAAAGTCCGCTCGTCGCCTTCCATCAAAAGGAGGCTATTTTTATGACAAGAGTAAAGAAATCCACCACACTTTATAAGCACCCCTTCTCCAAAGCGTACTGGAAAGATGCTGCTGCGGAACTGAAAGACATAAAAATGCTGGTAATCACCGCTTTGATGATCGCCTTGCGTATTGCCTTGAAGCCGTTTGCCATTTATATTGGACCTCAGATGGCCATCCAGACCGCTACCCTTGCCACTGCTCTGGGCGCGATGATCTTTGGACCGGTTGTAGCGATCCCTGCTGCCATCATTTCGGATACGGTTGGCTTTATGCTGTTCCCCACAGGCGACTATTTCCTGCCCTTTATGCTGACGGAAATCGCCAGCACGGTGATCTATGCCCTGTGCCTTTACCGGGCAAAGCCCTCTGCCACCCGGGTGATCATTGCCCGTTTCCTGATCTGCTTCCTGGTGAATGTAGTCCTCCAGCAGCTGATCTTTGCCTGGCAGTATACATATATGGGAAACCCGGCAAAAGCAAAGGACGCTGTTTTGGGCATTACCGCTGTGGCCCGAATCTTCAAGAATCTGTTTTTCTTCCCGATTGAAAGTGTGGTCATCACCCTGTTTTTGAAGGTTTTGGTCCCGGTTACCGCCCGGGTAAAACTAACATACGACAGCAAAGCGGATCTTCGCTTCAACAAAAAACAGATCGCAGTTCTGCTTTTGTTGGTAGTGATCGGTATCGGCAGCGCCGCTGGCTATCTGACCTACTACTACAATAACAACTCCGTTACCAAAGACTACTCTGCCGCGGAAGTGGTTGCGTACAACAAGCAAATGCATACCATCATCGTTGAGCGGGAAGAAAGCGTGCCCAAGGATGCAACGGTGGCCGTTATTGAGTATGCCAAGAAGCCCTTCTGGGGCGAAAAGACCACTTATGAGGTGGCTCTGTATCAGGCTGTGGAAGGTGCAGAAATCACAGACGCAATGTGGAGCTATAAGAAGACACCTGCCAGCAAAGATCCCAATCTGACACGATTGGCAACGGCGATCATCGTCACGAACAACAAAACCGGCGAGGTTGTGTCTTTCACCATCGAATACCACCAATAAACACTTTGACTTGTTTTTATGAATATGGTATAATATTTCAAAACGAAAGGAGCGATATTATGCATCTGCATCACGATCATATCGGCGGTCATCACCATAACCACGAGCATACCCACACCCATAAGCATACCCACGATGGGGTGCCTCATACTCACGCCCATACCCACGCTCACGAGCACGACCACATCCATCCCCACGATCACGATAAGCTTCACGCTGAAGGCGTTGAACATACCCATTCCCACGACTGTGACCACAACTGCGCTGGTTGTGCCTCTTCCTGCGAGCATACACCTATGGAAGAACTGGTAGCACTGATGAAGTATATGGCCGGTCACAATGCCGCCCACGCAAGAGAGCTGGCAGATCTGGCTGTTCAATTGGAAAAAGCCGGCAACCATATGGCTTACGAGCAGGTGATGGCGGCGGTTTCCGATTTTGAAAAGGGCAACCTGCGCCTCAGTGCCGTGCTTTCCAGCCTGGAAGTCAAGTGAGAGGGATCCGCTATGTGTCTTTCTACCGTATATAAAAATGCCAAGACGCCCGATGCAGTGGTGATGAAGAATGTCACCACCATCGAGTGCAAGGACGGCTGCATCATTCTGACTGACCTGATGGACCATCAGGTGGCCTTTGAGGGCCAACTGGTGCAGGCCAATCTGGTGGACGGTTTTGTGATCGTCAAGGAAAACTGAAGGAAAAGGGCGCCACGCGGGGCGCCCTTTTTTGAACACGTTTGTTTCCTCTTGCGCAGGGGGAGAATATATGGTACAATAACCCAAACACATCCAAAGGTGATATGATGTTTTTCAATTATCTTCTTATTTTTCTGGTTTCTATGGTGCCGCTGATCGAATTGCGGGGCGCCATACCCATCGCTATGGGTATGGGTCTTGACTATTTTCCCTCACTGATCGTCTGCGTTCTGGGCAATATGGCACCTGTTCCCATTGTTTACTTTTTTGCGAGAAAAGTGCTGGTCTGGGGAGCGGACAAAAAGTATATCGGCAAATTCTTTCGCTATTGTCTGGAGAAAGGCGAAAAAGGCGGCCAAAAACTGGTGCAAAAAGCCGGCCGTGGCGGCTTGTTTGTTGCGTTGATGCTGTTTGTGGGAATTCCCATTCCCGGTACCGGCGCTTGGACCGGTACGTTGGCGGCAAGCTTTTTAAATATGGGCATCAAATCCACTGCTGCGTCGGTTTCTTTGGGTGTGATCATCGCCGGTATTTTGATGGGCCTTGCCAGCACCGGTGTTTTCAGTATCATCGGATTTTAAGGAGAAAATACTATGTCTGATTGTCTGTTTTGCAAAATCGCGGCAGGGGAGATCCCTTCCACCAAAGTCTATGAAGATGAGAAGATCCTTGCCTTCCGGGACATTGCGCCTATGGCACCCACCCACATTTTGGTGATCCCCAAAGACCACATTCCCTCTGTTGCCGCTATCAACCCGGAAAACAGCGGTTTGGTTGCTCACATTTTTGCGGCCATTCCCGTTATCGCGGAAAAAGAAGGCCTTGTCAATGGCTACCGGGTGGTATCCAACTGCGGACCCGACGCAGGTCAAACCGTCAATCATCTGCACTTCCATATTTTGGGCGGAAAAGAGCTTTCTGTGACAATGGCGTAAACAATCCGTCACCTCCGGCATAGAATAGCCGGAGGTGATTTTTATGCCTATCGTTCGAACAGATGTACCAATGACCTCTCAGCTTTGCAATGATACCATTGCGCAGATCACTGCCACCTACCCTTTTTGTCGCAGTGAGCTGCTTGCCACCTCTGTTTTTGACCGCTCGATCCGCACATTGGTCATTGGAAACGGAGACCGCAAAGTGATCTACACCGCTGCCCACCATGCCAACGAGTGGATCACCACGCCGATTCTTTTGAAATTTGTGGAGGAACTGGCTGCCGCAGCCCAAAGCGGGGGAGAGCTGGGCGGCGTAAACGCCCAAGAACTGCTTGCCACGGCGACGATCTACACGGTTCCGATGGTGAATCCGGATGGGGTGGATTTAGTCACCGGTGCCATTCAGCCGGGGCAGATCCAGTATGAGATTGCTATGTCGTTAGCGCAGAATTATCCCCAAATTCCTTTTCCGGATGGCTGGAAGGCCAATTTAATGGGCGTGGATCTAAATCTCAATTATCCCGCAGGATGGCTGCAGGCAAGAGAAATCAAGTTCTCCCAAGGCTATACCCAGCCGGGCCCCCGGGATTTTGTGGGAAGAGCGCCGCTGAATCAGCTGGAGACCCGGGCGTTGGCGGGATATACGGAATTCATCGACCCGGCACTGGTGTTGGCGTATCATTCTCAGGGGCAGGTGATCTATTGGCAGTTTTCGGATATTTTTGTCCCCGGGGCCCGGCAGCTGGGAGAGCGGCTGGCGCAGGTCAGTGGATATGCCCTTGCAGACACGCCCTATGAATCTGCCTTTGCAGGGTACAAAGATTGGTTTATCAAGAATTTCCGGCGGCCGGGATATACGATCGAAGTGGGGTTGGGAGAGAATCCTTTGCCGCTGAGTCAGTTTGATGAAATTTTCCGGGATAATTTGGGGGTGCTTATCACAGCGGCATTGGGATAACTGTCACAATTTTAAGACAGAAGCAGGTTGCCTTTTGCCTTTTGGCGTGCTATGATACCAACAACAAAGAAAACGGAGGCATACTATGGCGCAGGAGAACTACCGTAAAATTAAGCTGTTGAAGCTTTGGGAGATGCTGCGGTTGGACACCGATGAACAGCATCCGATTACCACCAATCAAATATGCGCCCGCCTGGACGCAATGGGCATCGTCTGCGACCGCAGGACCTTGAGCAAGGATATTGCCTTGCTCAATGAGCAGGGTTACGAAATTATGGATGTTGCTGTGGGTCACGAAAAGGGCTACTACGTGGAAGACCGGAGTTTCAGCATCCCGGAGCTGAAGATTTTGATGGATGCCGTGCAGGCGGCCAGCTTTATCACAGAGAAAAAGACAGCCCAGCTGGTGGAGAAACTGGCAGATCTGGGAGGAAGCCACCGGGCAGAAATTTTGAAGAGCAACATCGTAAATTTCAAAACTACCAAGCATAGCAACGAGCATATCTTCTACAATGTGGATGCGCTGGAGCAGGCCATTTCCCGACAAAAGAAGATCCTTTTTCGTTACTTCGATTTGAATGAATACGGTGCAAAGGTTTACCGCAGGGAGGGCCATCGCTATGTGGTGGAGCCTATCGCACTGGTATTCAATGAGGATAATTACTATATGCTGTGTTACAGCTCCCGACACAATAAAATTTCTACCTACCGGGTGGATCGGATGGATGCAGTCACAGTATTGGAAGACCGGATCACCGACACAGCTGTGGCCCTGAAGGAGGAAGTTTTCGGCTATACAGAGCAGGTATTCAAAATGTATGCCGGCGAAGCCATCGACCTGGTACTGGAATTCAGCGACAATTTGATCGGTGTGGTATTCGATAAATTTGGTGAGAACACGAAGATGATGCGTTGCGGGGAGCATAAATGTATCGCCACTGTGAAGGTGCAGATCAGCCCGGTGTTTTGGGGTTGGCTGTTCCAATTCGCGGGGGAAATGAAGATCCTGTCGCCGGAGGATGTGGCAGATGCGTATCGGCAGCGGGCTGCCTTGATTGCAAAATAAAGATGAGTCGGCAGGGTGTTTGTCCTGCCGACTCGTTTTTAGTTGGCGTTGCTGCGGACGATGCGATGCCGTACATTGGTGATGGCAGCCAGAAACAGGATCACGACAGCAAAAACTGTCAGCACCGGCAAAAAATTCCGGGCAACCCATTTGATGAGAGCAACTAAGGCGTAAAAGACTGCAACAGCAACAGTGAAGAACAGCAGCCGATTGGTCCAGCACCGCAGCGCAGCCTTTTTGTTCCAGGGCGAGATTCCGCAGGCGGTAAAAAAGATGATGATACCGGCAAAAATCAGGATGCCCAGTGCCAGCAGGTCGTTGGCGGGGATGCGCATCGGGTCAGTCAGCAGTGTAAAAATCAGTTTCAGCATAAGAAATCCTCCGTTTATTTTTTATCTGAGAGGATTATAGCACAAATAGATGAATAATGCGACATATTTTTCGAACAAATTTACGAACTGTCGTAAAAACACGACAGTAAAAAAGAAGAGAATGGTATGAGCCAACACAAAAGGGAGAGACTCGTTTGAGTCTCTCCCGTCTGGTATTTTGTGACCGTTTCATTTTTTATCTGCGCAGGATTTGCCGAAGTACATCAGCTCCCACACAGCACTTTCCTCAGTGACGGATTCTACCACTGCGCCGTTTTCGATCTTCTCGATGGTGGCGCTGCCTTCAAAGCGGAGGTAAGAGCCCTCAAAGCCGATCAGCTTTGCCACCAACCGAACCACACCGGGCAGCAGATCAATGAAGTTCTGCCGGGAAATGTCGTTACGGCGGTCGTAAGTAATGCGGTAGTATTCTCCGGCAGTGGTCTCGTATTCATAGACCACCTTGTTGTAGACCGGCTTGCCGGTATGATCGTCGATGTATTCATCCTGGGGCAGGAATTTCAGCGTGTGATTTGCGTTATCCCCCAGGATCTCGCTACCCTTGGCCAGCATAAACACATCAAATTCCTTGTAGCCGTATTTCTTCTCAGCAGTGATCCAAGAGGAGATGAGTTTGTAATCGCCGATCTTGGCCCGACCCCAGTACCAGTGGTGCATCAGCTTCAGCATAGAGATGTTGCCCCAGTTGTGATCGTGGTAACCGCTGCCTTCCAGGTGGAGCTGCCCTTCAGGATAGGTTACATCGGCGATTGTTTGCCCTTCGGGGGTGGCGGGAAGCCAGTTGAAATAATATTCCTCATTATCACCAAAAAGGATAGGGCCGCATTGGCTCCGCCAGGCAGGAACGGTGTTGGTCAGGCTGATGGTCGCGGACATTGTCTTGCCGCGGAACACGATGTTGTAGTGCTGAAGGTTTCCGTCCATATGGCACTCGCCAATTCGGATGTCACATTTTTCTTTGGAGTAGTGGCTGTCTTCAATGGTGGCGTTGACCTGTTCCTCAAACTTTCTGCCGTCGGGCAGTGTCAGCTCCAAAGTGGCCATAGGCTTAATGGGACCGTCTACCTCGATGGGGGACTTGGAATAGAAGATAATGACCAGCTTGGTGCCGTCGGCGAAGCTGGAATCAAAGTACCACCATTCGTAGGTGCCTTTACTGCCGTCGGTTCGCATTCCGTCTTCCCAAATTTCCACTTTATTTCGAGTCAGGCCCAGCTTTTTGTAGTGAAGATCATCATCGGGGTGAATTGCTGCTTGAATCTTTTTCATAGGTGGCTCCTCCTGTTATTTTAACGCTGTTCCGTCATAAAATGCCTGGCCGACTTTTTCGCCCAATACCAGGTAGTGATGGTTCATAGAATCATAGGTGATGGGCTGTAACTTTGTGGGATCTACCTTGCCATTTTCGTTCAGCACGGACTCGTCGGCGCTGACATTGACGATCCGTCCTATCAGGCGGCAGGTTTCGGTGTCATAGGAAATGACTTCACACTCCAGCGTCATCGGAAGCTCATTGATCAGTGGCGCGTCCACAAATTCGGACCGGGTGGCGTGAAAACCGGCCTTGGCAAACTTATTTGGTTCCTTGTTGCCGGAAACAATGCCCACATAATCGCAGGCCGCCATATGCTTGGCGGTGGCCATAGATACGGTGAAGGCCTTTCGGACGATCAGATTTTCCGCAGTTTTGTGGGTAGAGTCCACGCAGATGGTGATTTCCTGTTCCTCACTGATGCCGCCCCAGGCGGCATTCATAGCGTTGGGTGTTCCGTCATTGTTGTAAGTGCCAATAATAAACACCGGCATAGGATAGCACATAGGCTTTGCTCCAAAATTCTTACGCATAGCAGTTTCCTCCTCAGAAGTTCCTGTTTCTATTATATATCAATCCACAATGCGGTTGCAAGAGTAAATCTGTAATGTATCCCCGGATATCTTGGTAGAGGATGAGAAATTCAGATTCCCGGCAAATATGTGCTGACAAAGAAGGGGGTGTTGCAAAGGAATGCAACACCCCCATTTTACGGATCGATCAAGGGTTTATCATTACCAAATAACCACTCTCTTGGCGGGAGCAAGATACATACCGTCGGTCTTCTTTACCTGGAAGGCGGCATACCATTCAGGGAAATTTCTGGGAGGCATATTGGCCCGCAGATAGCAGGGTCCGTGGACATCCACCTGCAGAAGCAGGGCCTGGTATTCAGGCTTTGCTTTCTGACACCACACTCTTGCCCAGTTGGTAAAATACTCTTCAAAGGAAACACCCTCGGTATGGGACATAATATCCAGAGTTACCGCCATACCGCCGTTGTCGGCAATGTTTTCGCTGACGGTGAATTTGCCATTGACAGTACCCCAGGGCAGCTCAATGCCGTCGAACTGCTTGATCATAGCATTGACCTTCTTATTGAATTTCCGTTCATCGGCCTTTGTCCACCAGTTGTTGAGGTTGCCCAGCTCGTCGCACTTGGCGCCGTTGGAGTCAAAGGCGTGGGAGATTTCGTGACCGATCACTGCGCCAATGCCGCCAAGGTTCTCGCTTCTGGTCTGATGGATGGAGTAGAAGGGAGGCTGCAGAATGGCTGCAGGGAAGGTAATGTCGTTGACGAAGGGATCGTAGCAGGCGTTGACCATATGTCCGGGCATTGCCCAGTGGGTACGATCCACTTCCTGATTAAGTTTGCCGAAATTATCCTCAATACGGATTTTTCTCAAGGCGGTGATGATATCAAACAGAGACTTGGTCTCATCAAACACCAGCTTGCTGTAGATATCTTCCACCCGGTCGGGATAACCCAGTTTCAGGCCCATCTTGGAAAGCTTCAGGATGGCCTTTTCCTTGGTAGCCGGCTCCAGGATGTCGTTACTCTCGATCCGCTTCTGATAGGTGGCAACGATTTGCTGGACGATTTCAGTGATATCCTTCTTTGCTTCCTCGCCAAAGTACTTTTCGCCGTAGTACAGGCCCACGGGCTCGCTGTACATAGAAGATGCCAGCTGATAAGCAAACTTCTCGGGGGAAGAAACAGCAGCAATGCCGGAGAGGGCTCTGCGGAAAGCGCCGCCCAGGTCCCGCAGTTCCTCGGACAGCAGGCTGCAGCTGGCCATCAGCGTGACTACATATGCCCAATTCTTGTACATTTCGAAGGTGTCCTGATTGAATACCTCCTTGAAATTCTTAAAGTATCTGGGTTCTGTAACGATGATTTCCTCGGGGACGAAGCCAAAGACATCCTTCAGCAGCTTCTTCAGGTTCAGAGGCTTGACCATACCCGCCACTCTGCCGGTCTTCATAGGGTTGTACATCTTGACGTACTCGGACCACTCTTCCTGGCTCTTGGCATACTTTGCGATGAGCGCATCAAAGGCCAGGGTGTCCTGGATCAGCGCGTCACACGCTTCTTCACTGTGACCGGCAATAGCCAAAACCTGCTTGGCAAAGCCGCTCCACATACCCAGCATCATATCCCGCTGCTGCTCATTTTTGTAATAAGATACGTCCGGGAGAATTACAGTCGCGCCCTGGATCATCACGCAGTGGTGGGTAGTGTCCTTCATATTGGGTTCTACCATAATGTTCAGGGGCATAGCGATACCTTTCAGGATCAGCTCCTTGGTATGAAGATTGTAGCTGCGCATAGTGCCCAGTTTCTTGAGAATAGCCAGGTTTTTCAGCGCCGGCTTGATGCCGTGCTTTTTCTTCCGCTTCACATCCTTGGCAAGGCTAAACAGGGTGCAGGCTCTGGCCAGATGCTCGTTGGGGTAGGATGCGGCTTTGCACATATCGTTAAACTCGCCGATCATAAGTTTTTCCACATCGGTGCTGAGGGCAGCGAAGCCACCCGCAACGGGCATATCATCGGGAATCACCAATTCCTCCAGCTTTGCCTGGTTAACATAGGTATACAGGTCATCTTGAATTCTAATCTTTTCCATGATTGTCTCCTTTATATGAAAAATAGTTGTGGGATAAGCGATTGCCCTAATTATATCAAAATAAACAGATTTTGTAAATAGAAAGGTGTGCCTGCTTACGCGCACTATGGATACTTTCTGTTATTTGGGCAAGCGTTACGGTGCCATAGTGATAAACGACCGGCTTTGCGCTGGAGGGTGTGACAGTCAACGGCTTTGTAAACGGGGATGGAGTGACGATCAACATCAATTCCGCCAAGGCACTGAACAGCGTGGTAGGCCACGAGATCACTCACGTGCTGGAGGGAACGGAGTTTTACGACACCCTGAAGACTGCAGTGGAAGCCTATGCCAAGAGTAAGGGCGAGTACGACAGCCGGCTGGAGCAGCTCACCAAGCTCTATGAGGGCAGGGATGCCAATGTCGAGCAGGAGTTGGTGGCGGATCTGGTGGGCGATTATCTGTTTACGGACAGCGATTTTATCAGCAGACTTTCTACGGAAAACCGGGGATTGTTCCAGAAGATGTTCGACGAGGTGAAGTACCTGTGCAAGGTCGCAAAGGCGGGCAGCAAAGAAGCCCGGCAGCTGGAGAAAGTCAAAAAGGCTTTTGAGGATGCCTACCGGACAGAAACAAAAAATCCCACCGGGGATGGTGGGGTGAAGTATAGCCTGAACATCAAGCATACCGATGGTACGGTGGAGGAATTGGCAGATGCGAGGAGGCTGACCAACGAACAGGCTGTTAGTTACCTGCAGCAGGCGAAGTCTGGTGCGTTGCAAGGTAGTTCATATATTCCAGTCAGAAAGGACACACCACAGGTTATCATTGACACATTAGCCAAGGCTGGAGAGAACGTAGAAAACCTATCGCTAGTGATGCAGGTACGAAAAGCACAGCAGGCAATGTCTTCCGAAAATCCCAATAATCGGTCGAAAAAGTATGGGAGCAATGTTAGAAAACACGCGTTGAGTCCTCAGGAAGTCGTCGAGATTGTCAATAATCTGGATGAACCGAGCATGATTATCCTCCAGACGAATCGCCGGGGAAAAAACGGTGATTCGCTTCCCAATAATGTGGCTGTGTTTGTCGAGTATGGCAATAACGGAAACGAAGGCTTGGCTGTTATTGAGTTTGAGAGTTCCATTGATCCTGAACATATCGGCACGGAATTTGGTGAGACAAGTTACCATACTGTCGTTACCGTGTTTGAGCCTGATGTGGAGCGAAATGGAATGCCGTTTGATTATGCGGAAGAACTGTTGTCGAACCCAGATAATATTGAACTAAAAATAGAAAGAAGGCAACCCGCAGGAAGTGCCACCCGGGAGAAACATCCCAACACTTCCATTGAATTGCCTTTCAATAACAGTATACGCAATTCTGGCGAAGATGTCAACACTAAAAATTCCCTATCTTCTGCAGGAAAGGCGTCTCAACCGGTTCGTGGCGGGGTTTATGGCAAGGATGTTCTGCTGGAGGGGCTTGATGCTATCAGCGAGAACAAAAACACCGGTCAGGATATTGCTGACAGCGAACTGGTGGCGGCCTTCTTCCGGAGATCGGCATCAAAAGCTGCGGCAATGGCTTCGGAAGAAATAGCGGATGACTCAATTTTCGCGAGGATTCAAGCGGTTTGAAAATCACCTAAAAAGTTAGCAGAAAACAAGAAAAAGCCTTGGAAACCAAGGGGTTTTGCGCAAAGGGACAAAATTTGACCAATGGGTAAAAGCCGATACGGGGCAAAACAAAAATCCGATCATCGAGAGATGGTCGGATTTTTACTATTCCACCTTGTATTTTGAATGAACTGCATATAAATTTCTGTTCGCAATGGCGAATTTGCCTTTATTTTTTCACAATTATGTGCTATAATAATTCATAGAGAATTTGAAACTTGCATTTTGCAAAGCGGTGAAAAGAATGAATAACACAGAATTTGAAACAGCACAACAAGCGGCGGTACGGCTTGGCGTTACGCCCCGCGCCATACAGAAGTGGGCAACGGCAGGTAAATTGCCCGGTGCGGTGAAGCACGGTAAGTCTTGGCTGATCCCCAAAAGTGCCACCGTATCCGAGGAAGTACAGGTGGGCGATCATACGATTCCCAACAGTATGCCGGATGTATATCAACTTTCGCCCTTCCGAGTGGCGATGCCGCTGCTCAACAGCCCGTATCCGATCGGCAAG
Organism: uncultured Oscillospiraceae bacterium; assembly: GCA_964454215.1. Taxonomy (GTDB): domain Bacteria; phylum Bacillota; class Clostridia; order Oscillospirales; family Oscillospiraceae; genus Faecousia. Next base: position 16,069 of record CAYVSU010000028.1, read on the forward strand.
GCAATGGAGTATATCGAGGCATTGTCTGATTCCGATGATAAGAATATCGCCCTTGGTGAATATTACTTTTTCAGCGGCCAGTCGGATAAAGCGGCGGCTATTGTAGCAGAGTATCAGGACAGCCACGATCCGTCTTTGCGTTTCTCTGCAAACCTTATTGCCACCTTTGCCAATCTTGCAGGCGGTCACACCCATCTGACACGATTTGCGATGCACAATTTACGGGAGCAGGTCAGCACAGGACTCAAAACCGATTCGCCGCCCAAACTCCATGCCATCGGCATTTTTACCGCTACCACCGCTTCGGTGCTGCTCCATTTACCGATTCCGAACGTGCCGCCTTTGGAGGAATATATGCGGTATCTCCCCGGCGGTCTGAAACTATACGCTTGTTACATACTGGCACATAAAGCGTACCTCGAAGGTGATTACAGCCGAGCATTAACCACTGCGGATATGGGTGTTGCCATCAGCCCCGAAGTATATCCCATCGCTTTTGTGTACTGCCATATCATAGCGGCCATTGCGCTGATGAATATGAAACGCCCCAAGGAAGCACTTGCCAGACTTGAAAAAGCGTGGGCAATTGCCGAGCCGGACAATCTTATGCAGCCCTTCGGTGAGCATCACGGTCTGCTGCAGGGATTGATTGAGATCTTCTTCAAGGAAAAACACCCCGAAGTTCACAAGCAAATCGACAAGATCACCTATAACTTCAGTGCAGGTTGGCGTGCGGTTCACAACCCCGATACGAAGCACGAGGTAGCAGATAATTTGAGTACGCTGGATTTCACCATAGCAATGCTTTACTCCCGTGATTGGACTGCCGCTGAGATCGGCGAACATTTGGGTCTCTCTGAACGAACGGTTTATCGTCATATTGATACGATTTACTCCAAGTTGGGCATACTGAGCCAAAAAGAACTCAGCCAATATATGCTGAAATAACGAACAATCGGAACTCTCTGTTTTCACGAACGGAGAGTTCTTTTTTTGCCCTCTCGTTCGCACAAGCGAACAGAAACGGCCAAAAATCATCGAAAATGTCATAAAAAAGGGCTTCCAATTCCCTTATCAGGCTCGAAAAAATCAGTATAATTATAGTATAAGCAAGAAGCAGGAGGTACATCAAATGAACGATCAGA
>CAYVSU010000029.1:0-17119 GCA_964454215.1 uncultured Oscillospiraceae bacterium
GCAGTTTGACCAAGGAGGTGTCATCCATGGCTGTCCCTAAGTGTAAAGTGTCCAAAGCCCGTCGCGATAAGCGCCGTGGCGGCAACTGGAAGCTGTCCGCTCCCAGTGTGTCCGTGTGCCCCAAGTGCGGTGAGCCCGTCCAGCCCCACAGAGCTTGCAAGGCTTGCGGTTCTTACAATGGCCGTCAGGTCCTGGCCGCCAAGGCTGACTAAGGCAGGAAAATGCAAGAGGAAGGCATCCGCCTTCCTCTTTTTCCTTATATAAAAGAAATGTAAATCTTTGTCCGAAATGTTGATTTTCATTTCGTGATATGGCATAATATATAAGATGTATTACCAAAGAAAGGAAGTGTTGCTATGGCGAAGCCCTTGGTAGCTATTGTTGGCAGACCGAATGTTGGCAAGTCTATGCTGTTTAATAAATTAACAGGTCAGCGCACCTCCATTGTTGAGGACACGCCAGGCGTGACCCGGGATCGGATTTACGGCGACTGCGAATGGTGCAATCGTCACTTTTCCCTGGTGGATACCGGCGGTATCGAACCTGGTACAGAAAATGATATGCTGAAGTTTATGCGCCGTCAGGCGGAGATCGGCATTGAACTGGCAGATGCCATTATTATGGTGGTGGATGTCAGAAGTGGTGTCACTGCGGCCGATCAGGACGTGGCGACGATGCTTCGCAAAAGCCGCAAGCCTGTATGTCTTGCGGTGAATAAGTGTGATTCCATTGGTGCGGTAAACCCGGATGTGTATGAATTTTATGCTCTGGGTATTGGTGACCTTTTTGAGGTTTCTGCTATTCACGGTCACGGCACCGGCGATATGCTGGATTGGGTGCTGGAAAACATTCCCAGCGAAGAAGAAGAAGCGGAAGACGACGAGATCATCAAGGTGGCCATCGTCGGCAAACCCAATGTGGGAAAGTCCAGCCTTTTGAATCGGATCCTCGGGGAGGAACGGGTCATCGTATCCGATGTGGCCGGAACAACCCGGGATGCCATCGACTCTTATTTTGAAAACGAGACAGGAAAATACTGCTTTATCGACACCGCCGGTATGCGCCGGAAAAGCAAGGTGGACGATGCCATTGAGAAATACTCCAATATGCGATCCGTGGCCGCAATAGAGCGCGCGGATGTGTGCCTGATTTTGGTGGATGCCAATGATGGTGTTACTGAGCAGGATACCAAAATCGCGGGGCTTGTCCACGAAGCAGGCAAAGCTGCTATCATCGTTGTCAACAAGTGGGATGCAGTGGAAGACAAGGAAACCAACACAATGCGGGACAAAGAGGCTGGCGTGCGCAATGATCTGAGCTATATGCTCTATGCTCCTGTTGTATTCTTGTCTGCTCTGACCGGTCAACGGGTGGAGAAGCTGTTTCAGGTTATTCAGGATGTTCACATCCAGAACACCAGCCGCATCACCACCGGCGCGCTTAACAGCGTTCTGGCGGATGCTACAGCCCGTGTCCAGCCTCCCACGGATAAGGGAAGACGTTTGAAGATCTACTATATGACCCAGGCGAGCACAAAGCCGCCGCATTTTGTAATTTTCTGCAATGATGCACGGCTGTTCCACTTCTCCTATCAGCGTTATCTGGAAAATCAGATTCGGGAAGTGTTTGGCCTAAAGGGCACGCCTGTGCGTATTACGATTCGCCAAAAGGGCGATAAGGAGGAATAAGTATGTGGCTGCATGTGATCATTGCGGCACTGGCTTGTTACTTTTTGGGCAATCATAATGGAGCGATTTGCGTTTCTGCAATGCTACACGATGATGTTCGTTCCCACGGCAGCGGTAACGCAGGACTCACGAATTTTATCCGAAATTACGGTGCCGGCCGGGCAGTGATGGTGATTGCTATCGATGTGGGCAAGGCTGTGTTGGCTTGCTGGCTTGCCGCCTTGCTGCTGGAGCCCTATGGATACCAACTGGAAGGATATGTTTTGGGTGGCGTATTTGTGATGCTGGGCCACGATTTTCCGGCATTGCAGGGATTCCGGGGCGGCAAAGGTATTTTGAGCGGCTGGTTCATCGCTTGGATGATTGATTGGCGCATTGGCTTGATGATTGGTATCGTGTTCTTTACGGTCTATCTGTTGACCCAGTATGTGTCACTGGGTTCTGTACTGGCAGCGGTTGCCTTCTGCGTAGGTTTTGCCGTGTTTTACTATGATAATATTCCGGTGATGCTGGCCGGCTTCTTTATGGGGTTGTTGACCATCTTTATGCATCGGGGCAATATTGTAAGACTCATCAAAGGTGAAGAAAGAAAAACCAACCTCTTTACGAAAGGAAAAACAAAATGAAAGCTGCAGTTGTGGGTAGCGGCGCCTGGGGCACCGCGCTGGCGATTCGTCTGTGTAAGAACGGTCACGATGTGACAATGTGGACTTTTGAAAAAGAACTGATCGGGGAAATGACAACAACCCGCCGTAATCCCCGGCTTCCCAACGCTGTTTTGCCAGAGGGGCTGAAGATTAGCGGCGATTACGCCTGTATTCGCGGTTGTAAGCTGGTGGTTATGGCAAGTCCTTCTTTTCCTGCCCGTAGTGTTTGCCGCAATGCCAAGGATTATATTGATGCGGATGCTGTTGTGGTGTCTGTTACCAAGGGCCTGGAAGAAGGCACTCATATGCGTATGAGCGAAGTGGTAGCCCAGGAAACCGGTAAAGAAGTGGTGGTGCTCACCGGCCCTAGTCACGCAGAGGAAGTTTCTGTGGATGTGCCTACCGGCTTATTGGCTGCATCCAAGGATCAGGCACTGGCAGAATTCGTCCAGGATGCCTTTATGTCGGATACGCTGCGTGTGTATACCAGCCGGGATCCTGTGGGTGCGGAATTGGGTGCTGCGCTGAAAAATGTCATCGCTTTGTGCGCTGGCATTACCGATGGTCTTGGCTTTGGCGATAACACCAAGGCGATGCTGATGACCCGGGGTCTGACAGAAATGGCGCGGATCGGTATTGGTTTGGGCGCGGATAAGGAGACCTTTACGGGTCTGTCCGGTGTGGGCGATCTGATCGTCACCTGTACCTCTATGCACTCCCGGAATCGGCGGGCGGGTATTCTGATCGGCCAGGGCAAGACCGCCAAGGAAGCTATGGAGGAAGTAGGCGCGGTGGTGGAAGGCTACTATGCTGCCAAGTCTGCCTATGAACTGGGCAAAACGCAGGGCGTGAATATGCCCATCACCGAAGCGGCTTACAGGGTTCTCTATGAAAATGCAGATGTTAAAGAAGCTGTAAAAGACTTACTGTCCCGTCAACGCTGCGCGGAGAGCGAAAACCCCGGCTGGCTGTAAAAGGATAAAAAGCACATCCTAAATGGATGTGCTTTTTTACATATTCAGCTCATTCACCAAAAGAGATTTTGAAGCCGCCGTCACTGCTGCCGGAACTAACCTGTATGTAAGGTGTGAGGGTCTGGGCGGTATTGATCACAGGCATAGACTGGATGTAGACCTTACCGGGGCCGGTAATGCGGGTGTGGAACAAGCCTTCGCCGCCAAAGAAAATGTTCTTTGCGCCCTGCACGGTTTGAATATCCATAGTACAGCTTTCGCTCATAGCGGCAAGATAACCGGTGTCTACGATGATGCTCTCGCCGGCACGGAGGGTATATTCCTTGCAGTAGCCATCGATCTCAAGAAAGACCATACCGCTGCCGTTGATTTTCTGCATAATGAAGCCTTCGCCACCGAAGAAACCCTTACCCAGCTTCTTCTGGAAATAGACGGAGAGATCAAGTCCTTTTTCCATTGCCAGAAAACCCCGTTTTTGTACGATAATGCCATTGCCGGGGGACACCTGGTAGGGAATGATGGAGCCGGGGAAGGAGGAAGCAAAGGCGATCATACCTCTTCCGTTTACGGGGGTATATTCATTCATAAAGATGGATTCACCGGAGAACATCCGGCCAAAAGCCTTTTTGAAACCGCCGCCGGAGTTGGTTTCCATTTTCATATTGGGGCTCATCCAGCTCATAGCGCCGCTTTCGGTGCAAAGGGTCTGTCCGACCTCGGGATAGCAGATCACGACGGGCAGATTGCCACCTTCAATTTCATAACGGATCATAAGAAACCTCCTTTGTTTGATTGCTTACTGTAAGTATAGCATAGAGAAATGAAAAAAGCCACATAAATTCCTTGTGACTTTTTCTAAGAAAAAATTTTCAAAGAATTAAAATTTTGTGTCCCAAATACGATCTTTAAAGCGTTATATAAGTGAATGGAAAAAAAGCAGAGATTGCTTAAAATTTCCGATGAAAATGCGTAATACAGGTAGAAAAGAATTTTCTTACAAAAGGAGAGATGCCAATGGTTCCGATGCTTTGAGGCGGACTGTGCCGCCGGACAAAATGCAAAACTTCTATTGACGCGGATAGAATACTGTTGTAAAATATAGATAAGGGATCGCGTCTGTCTGATCTCTGTTACAAAGGATTAAAGTGAGGAAACATAAAATGAAACGATTTGTAGTTTTGCTGTTGCTTTTGAGTGTTTTCTGCTCGCTTTTAGCGGCAGGCTGCGCCCAAAAGGATGCCTCTCAGGAAACGACAGCCGCACCCACGACTACGGTGCCTGCCACAACACCTCCCGCCACCACGGAACCCCCGGCTACTACTCAACCCCCGGAAACGACTGCGCCACCCACAACTGCAGCGGTTTATGTGCCGGCAGAGGTAACGCTGGATTCGGAGGTATACTACATTGACACACGCTTCTGGTATCAATCGGAAGGCGAGTGTCCGGAGGGCTACTATCAACTTGGTGATGAGGGCTGGGAGAATGTCGTTGCCCATATGACCACCCGTGCTTTGATCGAATCTGTGCTGGCATATCCCAACCTGCTGGCAGTGGAAGCGTCCTCCCAGACGTGGTTGCTTTATATTTTGAACCAACGCATTGGTATCGTGGAAGAATTGCTGGGCAGAGAAGATCTGGAATGGGCACTGTTTAACTATCCCGCTCCGGTATGGTCCGGCGAGCAGGACGATTATGCAACGGCTTTGATGGAAAATCTCTATTACAGACTAAAGATGTATGTTTATGGCGCAGATTATCTGTGGAATCCCGAAGCGGAAATAAAGCAGGTTGAAGTTCCCTGGTAAGACAAAGCCCGCCGGTTTGAAACCGGCGGGCTTCTTGTTTCGATAAAAAACAAAAAACGCTACCGAAAGGTAGCGTTATTTATTGCAGGGACTTAGATAGCCCGCTCAACCTTGTTGGAGCGGAGGCATCTGGTACAAGCGTACACATGGCACGGAGTACCGTTGACAACCGCCTTAACTCTCTTAACGTTGGGCTTCCAAGTACGGTTGGAGCGTCTGTGGGAGTGGGAAACCTTGATACCGAAAGTAACGCCCTTGCCACAATAATCACACTTAGCCATTCACTGCACCTCCCATCCGAGAATAGTCACTAAAATACCGCCCATTTACAGGCGCTTACATATGATACCAAACTTTGTTGAAAAATGCAAGTGTTTTTTTAAGTTTTTTTGCTTTTTTCAAAATTGTGTTGCTATTCGCATTTTTGGCAGGTATAATGGCGTTAAGAAGCGGAAAGGAGCAACGCGGAAGATGGATATTTACAGTGTGCCTTTGAAAACATTGGTGGAAAATTTCCACTTGGAAGTGGTTTTTGCTGCTACGGATTATGATTCCATTCAGTTGACGGTGGAAGATGTGGCAAGGCCCGGTTTACAACTTGCAGGCTATTTTGACCATTTTGAACCAATGCGCTTGCAGGTGATGGGCAATGTGGAAATGAGCTATTTGGCGAAGATATCCGGAGCCGAGCGGGCGACGATCTTCGACCGACTGTTTTCATATAAATTTCCTGCGATTTTGATTGCACGAAATCTGCAGCCTGACGAAGAATGCCTGGCAATGGCGAAAAAACACAATGTGACATTGCTGCGGACAAAAGAAGCCACCAGCACCATTGTTTCTGCCATTATCAGCTATTTGAAAGCTGCTTTGGCTCCCCGCATCACAAGACACGGCGTTCTGATGGAAGTATATGGCGAGGGCCTGCTGCTTATCGGTGAAAGCGGTATGGGTAAAAGCGAGGCAGCTGTGGAACTTCTGAAGCGGGGTCATCGCTTGATTGCTGACGATGCGGTGGAGATTCGCAAGGTTTCCGAAAGTTCTTTGGTAGGCACAGCACCGGAGTTGGTTCGCAATTATGTGGAACTGCGTGGTATCGGTGTGGTCAACATCGCAAAGCTTTTCGGTATCGGCGCAGTGAAGATGGAAAATGAGATCAACCTTGTGGTGAAAATCGTTCCCTGGAACAACCAGGAGGTCTACGACCGACTGGGCTTGGAAGATCAGTATATGGAGATTTTGGGCGTGAACATTCCGGTGAACACCATTCCCATCACACCGGGTCGGAATTTGGCAGTGATTCTGGAGGTGGCGGCTATGAATAACCGTCAGCGGAAGCTTGGGCACAATGCGGCACTGGAATTCACCGAACAGATCAACCGCCATTTTGAAGACAAAATGGGAAGTGTTTTATGAAAGAAATCACAATTGGTGCCAATGACGCTGGTCAGAGGCTGGACCGCTTTTTGGCAAAAGCGGTGCCTTTGCTACCGGCATCTCTTGCCCAAAAGTATATCCGGCTGAAGCGGATCAAGCTGGGCGGCAAGCGAGTGGAGCGGGATACCCGGCTGCAGGCCGGTGATGTACTGCAGCTTTATATCAATGACGAATTTTTCGACAAGCCCCGGGAAGATAATGCGTACCTGACGGTGGCGGTGCCGAAACTGAATATTGTCTACGAAGACGAGCAGATTCTTTTGGTGGATAAGCGTCCTGGTCAGGCTGTGCATCCCCACGACGGTGCAGAATATGGACGAACTTTGATCGACCATATCCAATCCTATTTGTATCAAAAACGGGAATGGCGGCCTCGGGAAGAAAATGCATTTACACCGGCACTTTGCAACCGGATCGATCGGAACACCGGGGGTATTGTGATCGCTGCGAAAACGGCGGAAGCATTGCGGGTAATGAATCAGAAAATCAAGGATCGGGAACTGGATAAGCGATATCTTGCCATCGTCGAAGGCGTGCCGAAGCCAAGAGTGGGAAGCCTCAAAGGCTACCTTTTCAAGGATGCAAAGAAGAACCGTGTGTTTGTGTCGGATTCGCCTCAGCCCGGCAGTAAATCCTGCCAGACCAATTATCAGGTACTGGCATCGGAAAAGGGACTTTCTTTGGTGGAGTGCGAACTGATTACCGGCAGGACCCATCAGATTCGTGCCCAGTTTGCCCACGCGGGGCATCCACTGCTGGGAGATGGCAAGTACGGCAAGCTGGACAAGCGGTTTGACCGAAATTACCAGGCATTGTATTCCTATAAGCTGACATTTGCCTTTACCACACCTGCCGGAAGCTTGGAACACTTGAACGGCAAAAGCTTCCAGGTAGAAAGTGTGGATTTTGTAGAGGAATATTTTCCGAGATATAAAAAATGACGGAGTGGGAAACTCCGTCATTTTTTATAATACTTCTGTGATGGTGCCACCGGCGATGACGGTATCCCCATCATACAGCACGACAGCTTGGCCGGGGGTGATGGCTCGCTGGGGTTCGTCGAACACCACACGGGCAGAGCCGTTTTCTTCCGGATAGACAGTTGCCGGCTGTTCATTCATCCGGGAGCGGGCTTTCGCTTTAACGCGGATCGGTGCGATAGGTTCTGCAATGGCGATCCAGTTCCAATCATTTGCCCGAAGGGTGCTGCGGAACAGGTCTTCATTTAAGCCTACGGTAACGGTATTCTTATCCATATCCTTGCCGCAGACATAAACCGGCTGTCCCATAGCAAGCCCCAATCCTTTGCGCTGCCCCAATGTGTAGGCAATGGCGCCTTTGTGAGTGCCGATGACATTTCCTTTCGTGTCCAAATAGGGACCTTCCGGATAATCCTTACCCGTATGCTGCCGAATGAAGGCGGCATAGTCCCCGTCTGGCACGAAACAGATGTCTTGGCTGTCCCGTTTTTTGGCATTGATGAAGCCGTGAGCTTCTGCAATTTCCCGCACTTGCTGCTTGGTCAGCGAACCCAGAGGGAACAGTGTGTGGGAAAGCTGGTCTTGGGTAAGATACGCAAGGAAATAGGATTGATCCTTTGCTTCATCTGCTGCTTTTTTTAGCAAAAACCGTCCGGTTTCTTCACTTTTCTCAATTCGGGCATAGTGTCCGGTGACGATAAACCGGCAACCGATGGTTTGCGCCCGTTGCAGAAGCTGCTCGAACTTCAAATACCGGTTGCAGTCGATGCAGGGGTTAGGGGTAGTGCCGCATTCATAGCTGCGGACAAATTTTTGTATGACCTTGTTTTCAAAATCCCCGGTAAAATTGAACACATAGTAGGGAATTTTTAAGCGATGCGCTACAGCACGTGCATCTTCCACCTGCTCTAAAGAACAGCAAGGACGGTCACTGCAGGAATCCGGAGCTCCACCGTCGTAAAGCCGCATAGTAGCGCCGATACAGTCAAAGCCTTGCTGTGCAGTTAATAATGCCGCCACGCTGCTGTCCACACCGCCACTCATAGCGATTAACGCTTTGTCTTTTTGCATATTGCCACCTTCTTTGCTTTTTATTAGTTTATCACATTGTCTACAGAAATGCAAATTACATCTTTTGTTAGCCTAAAAAAGAAGAACAGACCGAAAACGGAAAAATTTGGAACGACAAAAAGTAACAAAATTGTAATTTTTACAAGGAAGCCACTTGTATTATTACGAATATTCTGCTATAATATAGCACGACTTGCAGAAGAAAGGGGGCATAGCCTGTGAACAAAAGATGGATCTGTGGATTTTTTGCGATTATTTTTTTACTGGGGCTTGTGCCCTCGACAACATTAAAAGCAAAGGCGGACTCTGCAATGCGCTCGTCGGATGCATTGGTGGACATATTGAAGTCCTATGAAGGCTTCTCCGGCGTTTGCCAAAAGGATAACTCCCAACGATCTGTGGGCTACGGAACCCGATGCGACGTGTGTGACCCCAACGCATCCGACTATCCCAATGTGCAGACCTGCTCTTATACAGAGGCAACACCCATTACGGAAGAGAAGGCGACTCAGCTGTTCCGGAGCTATCTGACCGATTTTGAAACCCGTGTCAATAATTTTATTGGTAAGTATGATCTGGAACTGACACAGAACCAATTTGATGCGCTGGTTTCTTTTACATACAATTTAGGTCCTGCTTGGCTTAGCAACACGTCCAACTGGCTGCACAATGCGATTCGCTTCGGTGCCACCGGCACAGATTTTATTTACGCGATTTGTATCCACAGCCGTTCCGGTCAGGATTATTTGACGGGCTTGATCAAGCGACGTATGTCGGAAGCGAATATGTACCTGAACGGTGTATATGAAAACAGCCGCCCCAGCGATTATAAGTATGTGTATTTGGACGGTAACGGTGGTCTGATGGAAAACATCATTCACGGCTACGACAGCACAGAGAATCCCTCTATTATCACATCTTTCTGTGAAATTCCCACGGGAGTCGATGCAAACGGCGATCCCTTTGTCTACGAATTTGCCGGCTGGTACACTGCCGCAGAAGGCGGCACGCAGGTAAAAACACTGGATGGCACACTTTCTCTCGGTACGGTTTTGTATGCCCATTGGAAAAATCCGACGACGGGCGAGATTGATGTTCTCCCCAAGGGCGATGCGTTGGAGCCGCTGACAGTTACCACCACTGCAAAGCGGACGATCTACGCCGGGCCGGGCACGTTCTACGCCAAGGGCGATACTCTGGCATCCGGCAGCAGTGCTACAGTTACGGAGACTTTCCTGTACAGAAGCCGCCTTTGGGGCAATATTGGGTCCGGCTGGATCGACCTGACATATACCGATTATGAAGAAGCGCTGTCCAACCGGGAAGCGCTGGAAAATGATGTTTGGCCCAAAAACGGCACAGTGACCGGAGACGGTGTTCGCGTCCGCAGTGAACCGAGCACAGAATCAAGCACCACCGTTCAGTATAAACTGAATACAGGCGATGCTGTGGTAATTACTGAACTTTTTGAAGGCACGGATTACACTTGGGGTAAGCTGGAGGACGGAAACTGGATCTGTATGGATTATGTGTCCTTGGAAACCTCCGAATCTGCAGCACCAGCTCCTACAGTCACCGGGATTACTATCCTGAATGGCCCGGATAAGACCGAATACGTCCAGATGCAGGATGGTCTGAAGCTCCAGGGCGCAATCATTCAGATCCAGTATAGTGACGGCTCTATTGGCGCAAAAACCCCGACCTATTCGGAAATTTCCGGCTACAGCAATGCGCAACTGGGCATCAATACCGTAACTGTGACGTATGGTGGGAAATCGGCTACATTTACGGTAAATATCATAAAAGCGACGGTTACCTTCCTGAACTACGACGGTACACTTTTAAGCAGTACCCAGTATGCATATGGAGAAACGGTTACCATTCCGGATCCAAAACAAAAGCCTGCGGATGCGGCAGGTGAGTATGTCTTTGCCGGTTGGGGTAAAGTTGTTACAGCCTGCGCCGGCGATACCACATACCAGGCGGTGTTCGAGCTGTATGTAGAGCCGCCACCCACGGAAACTACCCAGCCAGAGGAGACCACAGCTCCGGAGGAGACGACGCAACCAACGGAACCGGAAGAAATGACGCAACCAACGGAACCGCCGACAGAGCCACCCACAGAGCCACCCACAGAGCCACCGGCACCCGAGTACCTGCTGGGCGATGTGGATGATAACGGGATAATCGATGAAGATGACGCCATTTATTTGTTGCGGCATGTGTTCTTTACGGAAAGCTATCCCATTAATAGTCCGACAGATCTGAATGCGGATGGAGTAACGAATGAGGACGATGCAATCTATCTGCTGCGACACGTATTCTTTCAGGATGAATACCCGCTAATGGATACTGGGGCGTAAAAATAGGTGATCAATAGAATGAGAAGAATTATTACTATTTTAGTTGGTGTTGCGGCAGCTATATGGATGGCATTGGGCGCGTTTGCAGCAGAAACTGTCACGATGACCCTAAAGCCTTCCAAATCAACGGTCTATGCAGGCAACAGCGTTGAAATTGTTGTTTCTGTTTCAGACTTTGCAGCCTGTACCGGTGGATCGATTAAGATCACGTATGATACGGCAATTTTTGAACGAAGCAACAATAGTTGGACTTTTTCCACGACTCCTGTGATGAGTGTGCCCGATGGCGATGCAACCTTTGGTTACGGCAGCAGTTCGGCAACAAAGGTATCCGGAAACATCTATAAGTTCACTATGACAGTGAAAAAGGATGCTCCGCTGGGCAGCTATGATATTACGGTAAAGCTGGAGTTAAAAAATGCTGAAGGATCTGCAACGGCAACAAAGACAGTTAGTATTACGGTTGGTTGCAATCACACCTACAGCAACAACTGTGATACCTCCTGCAATGCTTGCGGAGCGACCCGGAAAATTACCCACAGCTGGAACAGTGGCAAGGTAACGAAGGCTGCTGGCTGCACCACTGCTGGCGAGATGCTCTATACCTGCAAGGTTTGCGGCGAAACAAAGACTGAGACCATTAAAAAAACCGGGCATCAGTACGATAACGATTGTGATACCGATTGCAACAGCTGTGGCGAAACCCGGAAGGTTACACACACCTACGCAAGCCAATGGACTTCCGACGAGGACAGCCACTGGTATGCCTGCAAGAGCTGCGGCGATAAAAAGGACGAGGCGGAACATAACTTTTCTACACAGCTGAGCGGCACAGACGCCGGCCATGGCTATGTCTGCACAGAATGCGGCTATGTTGCACAGTTGCAGGCACATACCTTTGACCATGATTGCGATGCGGATTGTAACGATTGCGGTTATACCCGGGAAACGGAGCATAACTACAGTGAACGCTGGGTGTATGATAGCAACGGTCACTGGCACGCCTGTACCGTCTGCGGTGATGAGCTGGAAATGGTTCCGCATACCCCCGGTGAGGAGGCAACGGAAACCACGGATCAGTTCTGCCTGGACTGCGGCTATTTGATCCAGGTTGCCGGCAATCACGAACATACCAAGAACGATGAATGGTTGACAGATGAAACCAGTCACTGGTTCCGATGTGTCTGCGGTGTGGAAACGGAACCGGTTGCCCACAGTTGGAATGCAGGGCTGATTGATTTGGATCAATCCATAGTGATTTATCATTGCACCGAGTGCGGCTACACCAGAACAGAGCCTTATACGCCACCCACGGAGCCGCCTGAAACGGAGCCGATGGAGACAGAGCCACCATCGGCGCTGCCTTCAGAACCGTCCCTTCCTATGGTGGAAGAAAAAGAGGAATTTCCCCTTGCACTTCTGTTTTCTGCGCTGTTTACTGTTTCAATGATTGGAAATGTTGTGTTGCTGATCTGCTTGATACGCAAGCGCAGAAAGGCTATGTTAACGGAATAAACGATCGGACGGCTTTGCGTGCATTGCAGAGCCGTCCGTTGTGTTTACTTTCTATTGCGCCAGTTCCAAAATGTCAAGATCACGAAAAGGATAGACCCGGTGCCAGCCGGATTGGTTTTTTTGATAGCTTGCCCGATGCGCGGAGAGCAGCCGTACGATTTGATACACATCAATCCAGATTTCACTGTTGCATTCTTTCTGGCTCTCATCAAATATCAGCTCCATACCAAAGTGCAGATGCACAGTTTCAATGTTGTTGACATTTTCCTTGTCTGAGTATCCTGTTCTGCCCATAAAGCCGATCAGATCCCCTGCCTGAACCATATCGCCCTCCTGCAGACCTTCCGCAAAGGGGTGATCCTTTTGCAAGTGGGCATAGTAGTAATACCGCTTGCTGTCAAAGGAGCGGATGCCAATGCGCCAACCGCCGTAGCGATTCCAGCCCATTGCCTCCACAATACCACCCTCCACGGCTACAATGGGCGTGCCGAGACTGCCCATCAAATCGTTTCCCAAATGCTTACGGTTGAACCCAAAGGAGCGGCTAACACCAAAATCATCGCAATGACTGTATCCGTAGCCGGCGGCAATGGGGGAGAAGGCCTTGAGTCCGTAGCTGGATTTCCATACCCCGTCAACTTCAATGGCAAAGCTCCCTACCAGTCCTCCCAAAGCGGCAGTATAGGCCGCGTGATAGTAATCAAAATATTTGGCAAGCGCTCCTGCCAGTTCTGTGGGCGCTTTTTCGCCTTTCAAGTCCGCTGCTGCCCTTTTTACGGAGGAAAGCGGACATTTTCCGCCTGTGCGGCAGGCGGCAAGTGCCAAAATATCGATCCAGGAAATATGCTTTTCCTGCTCGAAGGTTGCAATATCCTGGTCCAGCGCGTATTTCAGTGCCGGGTAGTCTACACAAAAATCCACCCACCGAATTGGTTCTGCTTTTACCGGAATCGCTAGGGAAGCTATCAATAAAATACAAAGAAAAAACCGCCATTTCATCCCTTTCACCTCTCGGTTAGGTTGCGAAATGGCGGAAATTTTATACTTTCCACTTATTTCAAATCCCGCACAATATCTTTTGCGATGCGGTAAATATCTTCCATTGTGTTCATAGAAGAAATCTGATTTTTATAGTAGCCGCTGTGGCTGACTCCCCGTAAGTACCAGGCAAAATGCTTTCTGGCCTCCAAACAAGCGATGTGCTCCCCGTGATCCTGTTCAGACAGCTCAAATTGCTGCACAGCAACCGCAATTCGATCTTTTAAAGAAGGTCGCTCCGTGGCGCTCCTGCCCTCCAGAGCGGCTTTTACTTCCGAGAAGATCCAGGGGTCTCCAAAGGTGGCGCGGCCGATCATCACGCCGTCTGCGCCGGTACGCTTCAGGCATTTTACAGCAGCTTCGCCGCTGATGATGTCACCGTTAGCAATGACGGGGATGGAAAGATTCTGTTTCACTTTTGTGATCATATCCCAGTCGGCGATGCCGGAATAGAGCATTGCCCGCGTCCTGCCGTGAACGGTTACCATAGCCGCACCGTTATCCTCCATTCGCTTGGTAAAATCCAAAACATTGACAGAACCCTTATCCCAACCCAGGCGGCATTTGACAGTCACGGGAACATCCACGGCCTTAACCACAGCCCTGACAATTTCGCCTGCTAACTCCGGGGTGCGCATCAAACCGCAGCCGTCACCGGAATTTGCGATCTTCGGCATTGGGCAGCCCATATTGATGTCCAAAAAATCGCAGCCGGAGATTTCCAATGCCAGTCCAGCAGCCTGCGCCATAATTACAGGGTCGTTGCCGAAAATCTGTGCGCCGCAGAGGCTGCCGTCGTTTTTTCGCAGCAGCTTGGCACTTTTCTGATCCTTGTAGACCAGCGCCCGGGAGGAAACCATTTCCGTGATGGTTACATTGGCACCCAATTGGGCACAGATGGTACGAAAAGCCCAGTCCGTCACCCCGGCCATTGGACCGAGGATGATGGGGTTATTCACTTCCAAATTGCCAATGCGCATATGTTTTCTCTCTTTCTGATGGAAATGATTGTTCATATGACCAGGTAAAAAAGATGCCATTGCGAGGCGCTTCTCAAAAAACGGCGACGAGGCAAGCCTCTGGTACAATAGACAGCCTTGTTCTGCATTACGATCGTTTCGCCGGGAGATTGCACCACGGGTATTTCCTTTGGTCACCACGGACTAACAGCCTGCGCAATGAATCGGTTGCCATCCTGATATATTTTGGAATTATATCATAATCAGAGTCTTTTGACAAGTCACAGAAGTCCGGTCAGAAGCCACACAAGCCCGGTCAGCATCGCTCCGCCGCAGGCCCAAACGGGACCGCAGAGCGTTAGTTTCCGCCGCTTGGATCCGGCACAGCGGCGAATTGCCTGCTTGGCCTCCTTTAACAGCATTTCGTCTGTAACCTCCTGCACACCCTCTCTCAGGATAAAAATTGCCTGTTCAAACAGTTGCGGATCGGGGGAGTGGACCACGATCACCTGCTTGGAAACACCTTTTACCATACGACTGCCTCCTTTTGAGGATAGTATGCGCCGATGGAAAAAGTTTCATACAAAAAACAGGAGCGGTTTGGACCGCTCCTGGAAGGTTAAGGCAGATATGTAAATTTTGTGCCGGCAACACTTTTTCCGGCTTTTTTAAGGAGCGCAAACACACCTAAACCCGCGAACAAAAGGCCCATACAGATATTGGATGCGACGGCACCGGCGTACTCGGAATCGTTTGCGAGCAACTCGAAGATTACAGGCAGAATGTCGCCATAATCCAAATACAGTTCACCGTTGTTTATCATTCCGACCAAGGTGATCACATCAGCCAGAATCGTGCCAAGCAGAACGCCCAAAATGATGGCGATGATCAGAATCAGTACCTTGGCTTTTCCCTGTTTTCCCCGAAGCAGATTGTAACCTTTGTCAGCCAGCCAACCGATCAGCAGGCCCACCAAGGAAGCCACATATCCTAAATTCAGCACCAGTGCCCAAACGACAGCGCCAATTGCTGCACCAACCAAAGCGCCCAGGGTACCAGCAGCGTAGGAGCCGGTATCTTCCTGCGTTTTCTCCTGGTTCTCTGCTTCGATACTGCGCTGAACAGACGCAGCACAACCTGGGTGCATATAAAAAGCGATTCCGTCAAGCAATACCCACCGACCGTCGGTGATAATGTCTCCGCATTCCGGGCAAACATTGAAACCGGTGGCCGCGGCTTGGGCAAGCAACGGTAGAAGCCAATCCAAAAACGCCTGCATTTTTTTGAGAGTGCCGGGATTGTCTGTGAAAACAATGTGAATACCATTGGGAGCAATGGTCAGATTCTGAACACGGTATTCACGGGAAATGTTTTTTTGGTTCAGCGCTTGTTGCAACGCATCCATTTTAGCCGGTTCGGGGAATTTTACGGTAAAAACGATTTTTTTGTAACCTTGCCCTTCGGAAAATGTGGCTGCGTAGCCTTTGAAGTTGCCATAAGCGACTCCGTTGGAAACGGTCATTTCATTTGCCAAAGCCATTTTTTTCAGTCCGGATCCGATCATTATAAGTACCTCTCTTTTTCCTTAAGTGCAGATTTATCATATCATATTCCGTCGAGAATAGCAACAGAGGCTTATGTGTTTTCTGGATCTCTGGGCCGCTTGTACCGTCCCTTGGGTTCCCATTCCGGCAGAGGCAGGCGTTGCATTGCGCCAAAGATACGCTCCTTGAGGTCGGGATATGTCTTGCTCAGATCATAAATAAGTTGCTTAATCTCTGCCCGCTTGGTGGCCTTATCCACCGGGCAGCGGTTTTTCACCACCGGCAGATTCATCCGGCTGGCAAAATTGTCTACTGTTTTTTCGTGAATGTAGAGCATCGGGCGGATCTGGATCACGCCTGTGCGGTCCAGGTCCGTTACCGGCTGGAAGCAGCTGATACGGCCCTCGTAGAGTAGTGACATCACAAAGGTCTCCACAGCGTCGTCATAGTGATGCCCCAGCGCGATCTTATGGATACCCCGTTCCAAAATTGCTTGATTCAGTGCACCCCGGCGCATTTTCGCGCACATAGAGCAAGGGTTCTTTTCTTTTCGATGGTCAAAAATTATAGGCGCAATTTGGGTGGGGACAATGGTATAGGGGATTTCAAGCTTGTCGCACATTGCCTGTACGCCGGAATAGTCCATTCCCAGTCCCATATCGATGGTAATGGCCTCCAAATAGAAATCAGAATATTGCTTCAGCCCTGCCAACAACTGCAGCAGCACCAAAGAATCCTTGCCACCGGAAACGCCAACGGCAACCTTATCCCCGGGAACGATCATATTATAGTCCTCTACGCAACGGCGAACTAAGCCCATTAACTTCTGCATTTACAGAAAACCTCCTGCAAAATAGTAAAATGACAAGTGAGAAAACAAGAGAAAACAAGAGCATAGATGAGAAAAACGAAGATTACATAGGTTTTTGAAAAATAATTAAAAAAAGTCGTTGACATTTGATTTTTTATATGATATAAGATTCTAGCGATTTAATGACATTGTACTGCAAGTACACGACTTTGTCAAAATATTTTACCTAATTGGAGGAACGCATAATGTCCACTACTCTTTTGAAGAAAGAGACCCTGGAGCGC
>CAYVSU010000030.1:0-17018 GCA_964454215.1 uncultured Oscillospiraceae bacterium
ATCTGAGCGATGGGGAGCTGATCGAATATGCCGCTCTGGCAGAATGCGCTTCTTCTCACCCCATCAGCAAGAGCCTGCAGAAGGCCTATGGAAAAGAAATCGACCGGAGCCGTGTCAAGGATATTGAGGAGATCAGCGGTCACGGTATCGTGGCAAAGGTCGATGACCGTACAGTTGCTGCCGGTAATGACAAGCTGATGAAAAAGCTGGGTATCCAGTATGAGGGATGCCACAGTGTCGGCACTATCATCCACATGGCCATTGATGGCGTGTATGCAGGTCATATCGTAATTTCCGATGTGCTCAAGAAAAATTCCGGCAAGGCCATTGCGGAACTGAAAAAGGCAGGCGTTAAGAAGACCATCATGCTGACCGGCGATACCAAGCGTGTCGCGGATCAGGTTGCCGCCAGCCTGGGCATTGACGAGGTTTACAGCGATCTGCTTCCCGGCGACAAGGTATCCAAAGTTGAAGAGATCCTTGCCGGCAAGAAGGAGAAGGAAGTGGTTGCCTTTGTTGGCGACGGCATCAACGATGCGCCTGTTCTGACCCGTGCGGACATTGGCATCGCCATGGGCGCAATGGGTTCCGACGCCGCAATTGAAGCTGCTGATGTGGTGCTGATGGATGATGAGCCTATGCAGATCGCAAAAGCCATTAAGATTTCCAGAAAGTGCATTGGCATCGTAAAGCAGAATATCGCCTTTGCGCTGGTCGTTAAATTTGCCTGCCTGGCCCTGACCGCAGTGGGTATCGTAAATATGTGGCTCGCGATTTTTGCCGATGTAGGCGTTATGGTTATCGCTGTTCTGAACGCCATCCGGGCTTTGAACGTCCATAACCTGTAATGATTTGCATATAGCACGGTTTTTCACCCGGGCTGATTGAATAGTTTACTCGTTATACGCGTGACTGTTCTGTACTTAAAAGCGCAGCAGTAAAAAAACCGCGCCATTTACAGCTTTCCAATTAACTCGTTACACGGATATTTGACTCGTTACACGGAGTCGCCGGGGAAGACAGCCGTAAATAAACGAAAAAACGCCACCTTCAAGATTCATCTCCTGAAGGTGGCGTTTTTACTGCCTTTATGGGTAATTTCTTCGAATAGGCAAAAAGAAATCCACGCTAACTCTATCAAAGTTAGCGTGGACATTTGGTACACCGGAAGGGACTCGAACCCCCAACCCTCGGAACCGGAATCCGATGCTCTATCCATTGAGCCACCGGTGCATTTGCTTTCACAGCCAAGCTATTATAACAGCTTTTGTCCCGTTTGTAAAGAGGGGATTTTGGGTTTTTCTGTCGCTGCCGCACGGGAAAATTGCAGAAAAGATGGGCACGTCCTGTAGACACGCCCATCTCCTTTTATTCTGCGGTTTGTTCTGTGTCTGATTCCTTTTTCTGCTGATCCGCATTGACATAGGCCATCAGCTCGTCGCCGGTAATGGTCTCCTTGGTCAGCAGGTACTCGGAGATCTCCACCAGCAAAGTCCGGTTGCTTTCAAGCAGCTGTTTTGCTTCGGCAAATGCCTCCTCCAGCAGCCGCTGTACTTCCAAATCCACTTCGGCGGCGGTCTGCTGAGAGCAATCCAGATAGGCTTGGCCCTCCAGATACTTACCGTCTACTCTCGCCAGGGACATCAATCCAAATTTATCACTCATACCGTACTGGGTGATCATATTCCGTGCCAGTGCGGTGGCACGCTGGATATCGTTGGCGGCGCCGGTGGTCTTGACCCGGAACATCACATCCTCTGCGGCTCTGCCGCCTACGAGGGTCTTCAGCTCGGTCATTAGCTCATCCATAGTATTGAGGAACTTCTCTTCCTCGGGCATTTGCATTGTGTAGCCCAGAGCACCGGAGGTGTGTGGTACGATGGTGATCTTGGAAACCGGCTGAGAATGCTTCTCCAGAGCGGCGACCAATGCGTGACCCACCTCGTGATAAGCCACCAGCCGCTTTTCTGTATCGGTCAGCACGGTGTTCTTCTTTTCTGTGCCGGCAATGACCGTTTCAAAGGACACCAGCAGGTCTTCCTGATTGACGGCCTTACGGCCCTTTCGGACAGCCCGCAGGGCGGCTTCGTTTACCAGGTTGGCAAGGTCTGCGCCTACAGCACCGGCGGTTGCCTGGGCGATCCGCCGCAGGTCCACATCCTCCGCCAGTTTGATCTTGCGGGTGTGGACTTTCAAAGTATCCAGTCTGCCCTGCAGATTGGGACGGTCCACAATGATCCGCCGGTCAAAACGGCCTGCCCGGAGCAACGCTTTATCCAAAATTTCGGGGCGGTTGGTGGCGGCAAGGATCACAACACCCTTGGAGGAATCGAAGCCGTCCAGCTCGCCCAAAAGCTGATTCAGTGTCTGATCGTTGGTGCCGAAGCGGGTGTCACGGGTTCTGCCTACAGCGTCGATCTCATCAATAAAAACGATGGAGGGGGCCACCTTAGTTGCCTGCTGGAACAGATCGCGGACACGGCTTGCGCCAATGCCTACGAACATTTCCTCAAAGTCAGAGCCGGAAATGGAGAAAAAGGGAACACCTGCTTCGCCGGCTACAGCTTTGGCAAGCAAGGTCTTGCCGGTGCCGGGGGAGCCCACCAGCAAGGCACCTTTGGGCATTTTGGCACCGATATCGGTGTACTTTTTGGGATTATGCAGGAAGTCGATAATCTCCTGCAAGGATTCCTTTGCCTCGTCTTGACCTGCCACATCCTTAAAGGTGATGCCGGTCTGCTTCTCCATATACATCTTCGCCTTGCTGTGACCGAAACCGCCCATTGCGCCTTCTCCGGTCATCCGCTTGGTGACCATACGGATCATAAAGAAGAAGATGCCGAACATTGCTACATAGTACAGGATCATCAAAATGGTGGAGTTATCCTCCACGATCTGCTGGCTGACAGTGACACCCATCGCATCCAATTGGGCAGCCAGTGCGGTCATATCGCCGCCGGTGGGCAGACCGGTATAGAATGCTTTTTGGTCGGAAGCGGGCTTTGCGGCCTCTTCCTTGGTCAGGTATAGGATCCGGTCGTACTGGATCTCCACCTCTGCCAGTTCATCCTGCTCCATTGCGTCCAAAAAGTCAGAGTAGGTGGTTTCCGTGTACTGGCTGCCGACGATGGCGTTATAAACCATGCCTACGATCAGCACTACGATCACGGTGATCAAAAGCGTTACCCAAATACTTGACTTGGGTCGCTTTTCTCCGTTCGGTTTGTTATCGTTATTGTTATGTTTTTTGGGATCATTACGGTTGGATTCCATATTTTTCCTCCTTGCGGTTATCCATTATCGCCATCATAGCACATTTTTTGAACAGTGGCAACGAATGATTCGTGTTATGTCCGTAAATTTTCTGTAAATTTCCGTAAAAGTGTGTCCGCAGTCCATTTTGGACTGCGGACACAAAATCAATCGGCTTTTGTATAGAAGTTATTTTTGTAGTATTCCGAGGACTTGGACAGCTCATTATTGAACGCCGCGTAGCCAACGATCTCAATCAGTGTTGGCGTGTTCGAGAACAGGTTGGTTCCCAGACCCAACCGGTCACCCTCAATGGTGCAGCCCATAGCGGCGAGGGTGGTGGGGAACATATCCAAAGCGCAGAAATTGCGGTTTTCTGTCCGTACCGGCTCTGCGGCGGCGTTGATGAAGCAGTTATACACATGGCGCTCATAGTCTGTATCCACTGTTCGCTTAAAGTAATCATGATCCATAGAATAGTGGTCGCCGGTGATGATAATAGTGGTGTTTTCATAAAAATCCTGCTGCTTGATCCACTCCACGAAGGCTGCCACCTGCCGGCTGGAGCAGGCAATGGCATTTTCGTAGTTTTCTTCATAGGTACTGTCACAGTAGCAGCAGCGGAAACCGCCGATGTGGTGGGTGTCTACCGTCAGCATAGAAAAGAAGAAGGGCTGATCCTGCTGGGAAATTTCCGCAAGCTCCTTTTTCGCGTAATCAAAAAGGATATAGTCCTCAAAACCCCACCAATCGTTCCAGTAGTTGCGGTCTACGGTGCCGTCTTTTCGGGCAGTGGAGAGATCATAAATCTTATCAACACCGTGGGTTAGGTAATAGGTTTTTCGTCCACCAAAGGAGGAGACAGAACCTACCATAAGAGATTGGTAATATCCCTGCTCATTCAGAATATTAAAAAGTGTGGTCAGACCCGGCAGGAACACGCCGTCCTGGCCATAGCCATTCTGCCAATCCTTGATTCCACTGGGAACTTTGAGGGGTACGCCGGAGGTCTGGGCTACCAGAGAGCCCACAGTCCAACTGGAACCAGAAACCTCCCGGAAACCGCCTACATCGGTGTTGTGGGAGAAATTGATGTTTTCCTGTGCCAGCGCATACAGCTCCGGGATCAGATTCTGCTCCATAGCGCCGCCCTCCTCAGTAGACAGATAGCTGGTCTCCATAGACTCCAGAATGATGTAGATCACATTCCGCTTCTCTTCGGGGAAGGTAATTTGCACGGAATTAGGATCTTTATATTCATTTTCAAAAAGGGCAGAGATGCTGTTGATGGCGCGAAGGTAATCTGTCAGCCCGGAGCGATTTGCCGCGTGGAGAACAAGACCTGCGCTGAGGGAGAGACTCAATACTGTGCTGATGATCTTTGTCCACTTGACTTTACGGAATTTGGCGAACATCTCTTTGGGCAGATATTGTTTCCAAGGGAAAAACAGCGCAAGATTCACCAAAACGCAGCAAAGCACTGCAGGCAACGCGCCGTTCAGCAAAAAGCTGAAGATCAGATCGGGATTGGCCCCGCCCAAACCGCCGGTGAGAGTGAACAAAATGGAATCAAAGCCCGTGTTGCCGTAGGTGGAGATATACCACCGGGCGGCAAAAAAACACAAAAACGCCAGCAAGCTAATGAGGCACAGTACCGGAATCGCCACAAAACGCCAAAGTCTGCTGCCTCGGCGAACCGGGGAGGAGAGTCGGTTCACCGGCTCGTCGACAGGAATGTAATCGTGTTCCATAAAAATACAGATCCTTTGTGAATTGATATCTGCTGCCTATTATAGCACCGGTGCGACTAAAAAGCAATGGAGCCAATCGTAAAGATTTTATTAAGAAAAAAGAGGGGATTACCCAAAATTTCAGTTGTGAAATCGAAGGGGTTCTGCTATAATGATACTATCTGTAGCTATATTCGGATAAGATGTATCCCAAATACAGGGGGAAAGAAACGATATGAACGAAAAACGCCGCTATTATAAGGAGCCGGTTGCCCCGGTGCAGGAAGTGGAAGGACAGCTGGAGGGACGCAATGCCTTAACGGAAGCCCTGCGCAGTGGACGCACCATTGACAAGGTGTTCATCGCCGCAGGAGATACGGATAAGGGCTTGCAGCGCCTGGCTGTCCAGGCAAAGGAAGCCGGTGCGGTGGTAGTGCCGGTGGATCGCCGGAAGCTGGATCAGATGTCCTTTACCCACGCCCATCAGGGAGTGATCACTTTGGCCGCTGCCCACGAATATGCTACCATCGACGAGATTCTGGAAGAAGCAGCCCAACGGGGCGAAACCGCTTTGATCGTGATCTGCGATGAGCTTACCGATCCCCATAATCTGGGTGCTATTATGCGTAGCGCTGAGTGTGCCGGTGCTCATGGCGTCATCATTCCCAAGCGCCGCAGCGTGGGTCTGACGGCAACGGTTGCCAAGGCTTCTGCCGGTGCGGTGGAATATATGAAGGTGGCAAGAGTCACCAATATCAATAATGCTATCAATGAGCTGAAGGAAAAGGGTGTTTGGATTTTCGGTACCGCTGCGGAAGGTTCCATTCCAATGTATAAAGCGGATCTGACCGGGCCGACGGCCATTGTCATTGGTAATGAAGGTGACGGTATGAGCCCTTTGGTTCGGAAAAACTGCGATGTTACGGTGCATATTCCAATGCGGGGACGGATCTCGTCACTGAATGCTTCGGCGGCAGCGTCCATTCTGCTGTATGAGGCGGTGCGCCAGCGTTTGGGATAAGGAGGTGTAGCCATGGATGAACAGAAAAAGGCCCCGGAAGAATTGAAACTGGAAGACATTTTGAAGGAATTCCATGAGGAAAGACCCGAGGAAGAAGAGCAGGAGGATATTCTGATCTGGACGGGCAGCGCCGATATGATAAACAATCGGGAGCCTGCAGTTCCCCGGGATACGGTTCGCCTGGATGCGATTACCCGAGCGGTGAAGGAACATTCTGATGATGTGCCGGAGGATACGGTCCGCTTTACCCCAGTAGGGCAGGCGGAGGCGGAAGAACCTGTTTATATGCCGCAGCCGGAAGAACCGGCGGTAGAGCCGTTTTCGGAAAAATGGGAACCGGATTATGAGGATCCTATTGGTGAATATGTCCCCCCGCAGCCCATTGTTTTTAAGCCCAAGTCCCGTTTTTGGGAGCTGAAGCGCAAATTGGTTGCGGGTCCGGAAAAACGGTATTACGATCTGCTTGAGCTGGGCGTTGGAAAGCTGCAGCTTGCGATCTTTGCGAATCTACTGGTGTTTTTGGTGTCGGCCGGCGCAACTTTGATGCAGGGTCTGGGCGGCATCGGAGAAGAAAGAACCAAACTGGTAATCTTTATCCAGTTTCTTTCCCTCCTTTTGTCGGCAATGTTGGGCAGCTACCAGCTGATGGAAGGCTTCTCGGATATATTCAGAAAGCGGTTTTCTCTCAATAGTCTGCTGCTGTTCAGCCTGGCGGCCTGCTTGATAGACGGTATTTTCTGTTTACAACAGCAGCGGATTCCCTGCTGTGCGGCATTTAGTCTGAATATGACAATGTCTCTGTGGAGTACCTATCATAAGCGTTGTGCGGAGCTGGGGCAGATGGACACTATGCGCAAGGCCACCCATCTGCGCAGTATGGTGGGTGTTGAGGACTATTATGAGGGACGTGCCGGTTTCCTGCGTGGCGAAGGTGATGTGGAGGACTTTATGGATACCTATCACCAAAGCTCCGGCTGTGAAAAGGTAATGTCCTGGTATGCACTGGCGGTGCTGCTGCTGAGCCTTGCGGTTGGTATTCTCGCGGCGGCCCTGTATTCGGTTTCCGTGGGCTTTCAGGCGTTTACAGCATCACTGTTGGTGGCCGTGCCTGCCAGCAGCTATGTAGCGCTGTCCCGCCCTATGGCGCTGCTGGTGCGTCGACTCCATGATGTGGGCACGGTTCTGTGCGGCTGGCAGGGCGTGAAGGGCTTGAGCAAAACGGCGGTGTTTCCGCTGTTGGATGGCGATCTGTTTCCTGCCGGCACAGTGAAACTCAATGGCTTGAAAATCTACGGATCCCGGAAAACGGACGAAGTGATTTCTTATGCAGCGGCCTTAATCACTGCCAGCGGCAGCGGCCTTGCATCCCTGTTTGAGCAGCTTTTGGAAAGTCGCAGCGGATATCATTACGAAGCGGAGCAGCTGCGCAGTTACTCCGGCGGTGTAGGTGCCGTGATCAACGGTGAGGCAGTTCTTGCCGGCAACATTTCTTTTATGAACAGTATGGGCGTGGAGATGCCGGAAGGCGCCCGGGTCAATCAGGCGGCATATGTAGCCATTGACGGCGTTCTGTGCGGTGTTTTTGCCCTTACATACAGCCGGGACCGCTATGCGGCAGCCAGTTTGACCACTTTGTGCGCCTATAGGGGTCTGAACCCACTCCTTGTGGACGGAGACTTTATGTTGACGGAAGGTTTCCTTCGGGGCAAATTCCAGGTCAATACCCGCCGGATCCTTTTTCCGGAGCCTGTGGACAGAGCGGAGCTGCTGGAAAAGCAACCGAAAGAGGATGCCACTGTGCTCGCACTGACTACCAAGGATACACTGGTGAGCATAGCCTACGCCGTGACAGGTGCCAGAACACTGCGCTCCGCCAGTATTTTGGGTGTAGTGATCCACTTGCTGGGCGGAATTTTGGGTTTGGCTATGATGTTGGTTTTGGGATTTTTGGGCGCAGAACATCTGCTTACCCCCACCAATGTGCTGCTGTATGAGCTGCTGTGGCTGATTCCCGGTTTGCTGATCACTGAGTGGACGAGAGCGGTATAACGATCAAAAAAGCGGGAGGAAAACCTCCCGCTTTTTGCGGCATAAGCGACCTCCACAAAATGTCTGTTTATTACGGTAATGGATTGCTTTGTGCAGTAAACTCGTTGTGACCAGCTTCGCTCCTTCTCGCAATGACATTTCTTTTTGCTGTGCTAAACAATCATTTACACGTCTTTCACAGGGGGTTTGCAGGGGTAAAAGGTTTCAGTTTTGTATGTTTTGCACAGAGAAACAGGCACTTCTCTGCTAATTTTGCCGATTTTACATTCTGATGAAAATAGGCGTTGAAAAAACGGGAGATTTCGTGTATAATGTTTCCATTGTGGTGTATCTGTGCAGATACACCAGCCCGAAAGGAGATTTGAATACATGTACACTGTTAACTCTATCCGCAACGTCTGTCTGCTGGGTCACAGCGGCAGCGGCAAGACCGCTCTGGCTGAAAGCCTGCTTTATATGACCGGTGCTATCGATCGGATCGGTAAGAATGCTGACGGAAATACCGTTTGCGACTTTGATCCTGAAGAGATCCGCCGTAATATCTCCATTTCCACTGCCATTGCTCCTTTGGAGTATCACAATTGCAAGATCAATCTGCTGGATACCCCCGGTGCGTTTGATTTCTCCGGCGCTGTGATGGAAGCCCTGCGTGCCGCTGATGCTGCAATTTTGGTTCTGTCTGCTAAGGACGGCATTACTGTCGGTTTTGAGAAGGCCTGGAAATATTGTGAAGAGCGGAATATGCCCCGGTTCATTTACATTTCCAAGGTGGATGAGGATAACTCTGACTATAACGCTACCTTCGAAGCCCTGCGCGAGAAGTACGGCAACAAGATCGCTCCTGTTGTCATCCCTATTTGGGATGCTTCCAAGAAGGTCACCGGCATCATCGATGTGCTGAATAAGCGGGCTTATGAGATGCAGAAGCTGAAGAGAGTGGAGATCCCTGTTCCCGCCGACAAGGCTTCCGTCATCGAAGAGTTCAACGACGCGCTGAAGGAAGCCGTTGCTGAGACCGATGAAGCGCTGATGGACCGTTTCTTTGAAGGTGATGATTTCACATATCCCGAAATGATCAAGGGCCTGCATCAGGGCGTTGCCGATCTGAGCCTGTTCCCCGTGCTCTGCGGCTCCGGTGTTACTTGCCTTGGCAGCCTGATGCTGATGGATCATATTATCGATCTGCTGCCTAACCCCGTACAAGGCAACTACCATAAGGCAACCTTGTCAGACGGCACTACTGAGGAATTTGTTGTCTCTCCCGGCGGCGTTCCCTCTGCTTTCGTTTGGAAGACCGTTTCCGATCAGTACGGTAAGTACTCCTTTATTAAAGTCCTGTCCGGTGAGATCAACTCCGACACTACCTTGGTCAATGCCCGTACCGGCGAAACAGAAAAGCTGGGTCGTCTGTACACAATGTGCGGCAAGAAGAACAGTGAAGTTAAGAACCTGACCTGTGGTGACATCGGCGCCATTGGCAAGATGGACAAGGTCAAGACCGGTGACACGCTGTGCGATCCCAGAAAGGTCGTTTCCCTGAAGGGCATCCCCTATGCAACACCCTGCTATTCTGTTGCGATCGCTCCCAAGGTCAAGGGTCAGGAAGAAAAGGTTGGTACTGGCCTGAACCGCTTGAACGAAGAAGATCCCTCCTTCACTTTGGTCAACAACGCTGAGACCCATCAGCTGGTACTGTCCGGTGCCGGCGATCAGCAGTTGGATGTTCTGGTCAGCAAACTGAAGACCCGCTTCGGTGTGGATGCGGTTCTCAGCCCTGCAAAGGTGGCTTACCGTGAACAGATCAAGAAGAAGGTCGAGGCCCATGGCCGTCATAAGAAGCAGACCGGCGGCAGCGGCCAGTTCGGTGACGTTTGGGTTCGCTTTGAGCCCCAGTACGAGCAGGACGACCTGATCTTCAATGTAGAAGTTGTCGGCGGTGCAGTGCCCAAGAACTTCAATCCCGCTGTTGAAAAGGGCTTGCAGGAAGCAGTTCTGAAGGGTCCTCTGGCTGGCTATCCTATGGTCAATATGAAGGCTACCCTGTATGATGGCTCTTACCATCCCGTTGACTCCAACGAAATGGCCTTTAAGCTGGCTGCGATCCTGGCATTTAAGGAAGCAATGCCCAATGCAGGTCCCACGCTGCTGGAGCCCATTGGCTCTTTGGCTGTCACCATTCCCGACAGCTATATGGGTGATATCATTGGCGACCTGAATAAGCGCCGCGGCCGTGTTATGGGTATGAACCCCGACCACGACGGCAATACCGTTGTTGAGGCGGAAGTTCCTATGGCAGAGATGGGCAGCTATGCCATTGACCTGCGTGCTATGACCCAGGCGCGTGGCTCCTTCACGCTGGAGTTTACCCGTTATGAGGAAGTGCCCAAGGCAAATCAGGCTAAGATCATCGAGGAAGCCAAGAAGGACGCTGAGTAATTGCATATGTTCGGCGGCGCAGCATTTGCTGCGCCGCTTTTTTTGTTGTGGAAATGGGATGTATGGTGTGATATAATGCAGGTATAAACGATGGCTTATATGACCAAGCCCAATAATAGAATGTCATTGCGAGGCGCGAAAGCAACGTGGTGACCGAAGGAAATGCCTGTGTTGCAAACAATCATTTGCCTGACGATAGGAGAGTATGACTATGTTGCCGAATGGGTTCTTGAACCGAATAAAGGATCAGCTGGGAGACGAATACCCGGCGTTTTTGGCATCCCTGGAGCGGCCCAGAGCGGTGGCTATGCGCTTCAATCCCCTAAAAGGGGAGAAGCCGGATCTGCCGTTTGTGAGAGAAAATGTACCCTGGGAACCGATGGGATACTATTATGATCCTGCCAGTCGGCCCGGATTGCACACTTATCACGAGGCGGGCGTATACTATCTGCAGGAGGCCAGTGCAATGGCACCGGTGGCACTTCTGGATCCTCAGCCGGGGGAGCGGATCTGCGACCTGTGCGCCGCTCCCGGCGGCAAAACCACCCAAATCGCAGGCAGAATGGCAGGCGAAGGCTTTCTTTTGTGCAACGAGATCAATCCTAAACGTGCCAAAATCCTTTCCAGGAACATTGAGCGTATGGGTGTGGCCAATGCGCTGGTAACCAATGAACATCCCCAGAAGCTTGCGGAGCGTTTTCCAGATTTTTTCGACCGGGTACTGATCGATGCACCCTGTTCCGGCGAGGGAATGTTCCGCAAGGAAGAGGCGGCGGTAACGGACTGGAGCGAAGAGACGGTACAAATGTGCGCCCGCCGGCAGACCGAAATCTTGGATTCCGGCAGCGCTATGGTGCGTCCCGGCGGTTTGCTGGTGTATTCAACCTGTACCTTCGCGCCGGAGGAAAATGAGCTGGCAGTGGAGGCTTTTTTGCAGCGGCATACGGATTTTTCGCTGGAGGCAGCAGATGCACCGTGGTTCGATAGTAAGATTCCGGGTATGTATCGGATGTGGCCACACAAGCTGCTGGGAGAGGGCCATTTTGCTGCTGTGCTGCGTCGCAGCGGCGATGCGCAATTGGAAGAAGACAGTACTCCTGGCGAAAAACTTCCGAAGCTGTGGACGGAATTTGCAAAAGAATTGGGCATCTCTTTGCCGGACGGCAAGGCCGTTTTGTTCGGACAGAGCCTCTATTGGACACCTGCCTGCACGCCGTTGTTGCGCGGATTGAAGGTGGAGCGCCCGGGACTGGAATTGGGAGAGCTGAAAAAAGACCGTTTTGAGCCGGCGCACGCCCTGGCTATGTGGTTAAGGGGTTGCAGCCGAGTGGAGGAATACCCTCCGGAATCCGGGGAAATTGTGGGGTATTTTGGAGGAAATGTCCTGCCATCGACTCAAAAAGGCTGGTGTTTGGTGAAGACCGGCGGATTCTCTGTGGGCTGGGGAAAAGGCGATGGTCGGGTGCTCAAAAACCACTATCCCAAAGGATTGCGGCGTTTGGGCTAAATTGTACTTTACATAATTAAGATGCTGTGATATAATACGAAAAGCGGATAAAAATCCAATTTTTTCAAGGAGTGATCCATCCTTGGCACGATATGAGATTCACGGCGGCACCCCTCTGAACGGTACAGTTACCATCAGTGGCGCGAAGAATGCTGCCGTTGCTATTTTGCCTGCGGCGCTGCTGGTTAGCGGAAAATGTCGCATTGAAAACGTACCGGATATTTCTGATGTCCGGATTCTGCTGTCCATTCTTTCGGATATGGGCGCAGAAATTGCATATCCGGAAGCTGGCGTTGTGGTGATCGACTGCACCAATATCAACAGCACTTGGCCTAACGATGAACTGGTCAGAAAATTGCGTGCCAGTTATTATCTGATGGGAGCACTGTTGAGCCGTTTTGGCAAGGCCCATGTGGCGTTGCCTGGCGGCTGCAGCTTTGCTGCCCGTCCCATCGATCAGCACATTAAGGGCTTTAAGGCGCTGGGTGCAGATGTGGAAGAAACCGACGATTATGTGGCGATGGTACCCGGCAAAAACGGTTTGCAGGGCAACCGAGTGAGCCTTGATGTTGTCAGTGTTGGCGCAACGGTGAATATTATGATTGCTTCGGTGCTTCTGCCCGGACAGACAGTCATTGAAAACGCCGCCAAAGAACCCCACATCGTTGACCTGGCTAACTTCCTCAATACTATGGGTGCTCACGTTTCCGGTGCCGGTACCGATACGGTGAAAATCCGGGGCGTGGAGTCCCTCCGGGGTGGCAGCTATGCCATTATTCCCGATCAGATCGAAGCAGGTACATATATGGCAGCGGCGGTAGCAACTGGCGGTAATGTGCTGGTGAAAAATGTGATTCCCAAGCATATGGAATGCATTACTTCCAAATTGGCGGAAATGGGAGCGGAAGTTATCGAATATGATGATGCGATTCGCATCCGCGCCAGCGGCAGCTTGCATCACACCACGGTCAAGACCCGTCCTTATCCCGGTTTTCCCACGGATATGCAGGCGCAGATCTGTGTTTGTATGTCTCTGGCCTCCGGTGTCAGCCGACTGACGGAAAGTGTTTATGAGACCCGTTTCTTCGGCTACTGCTCCGAACTGGAAAGTATGGGTGCTGACATTCAGATCAGTGGAAAGACCGCAATCGTTACCGGCGCAGATAAGCTCTACGGTGCTACGGTTACAGCTAAAGATCTTCGGGCCGGCGCAGCACTGGTAATTGCAGGCTTGGCGGCAGAGGGAACCACTTGGGTCAAGAGTATTCACTATGTGGAGCGGGGTTACGAAAAGCTGATTGAGAAATTAACTGCTTTGGGTGCCCAGATCCGCAGAGTTGAGGATTAAAGCGAATGAATACTGTAAAGTTGGCAGCCCACCGGGGCTTTTCTGAGCATTATCCTGAGAATACTATGCAAGCGATGCGCGAAGCGCTGAAGCTGGACATTGATATGGTAGAAACTGACCTGCATATGACTGCTGACGGTGAGATCATCCTAATGCACGATCATACAGTTGACCGCACAACAGATGGGACTGGTCTGATCCGGGAAAAGACACTGGAGCAGATGCAGGCCCTGGATGCAGGTAGTTGGAAAGATCCTCAGTTTACGGGGGCGAAAGTGCCCACATTCCGGGAATTCCTGGATCTGATGAAGGACCATCCTCAAATTGAGATCAATGTGGAACTGAAGGATTATCCGGAAATTTCCGGCGATTTCGCTCTGGAATCCTGCGATAAGAGCATCGCTATGCTGGAGGAGTACGGTATGGCAGACCGGATCTACATTAACGCCTGGTCCGGTGAGCTTTTGCAGTACATTTCTGAAAAGTACAGTGGGAGGTACCGGCTTCACGGCTACTATCCTATGTTCCTGAATCGGGGCAGCTTTGATAAAGACGGTTACTTTTCCAGAATGTTTTGCGTATGCCTGTTTAACCATTATCAGGGAGAAAACGGCAAAATCTGCAAACATTCGGATGTGGTGATGCCAAAGGAAGAATTTGCTTATGTGAAGAGTCAGGACGTAGAACCTTGGGTATTCTTCAACCCGGATACGGAGGATGCCTTGACCCGTGCAGTTGCTTATGGTGCAGTAGGCGTGACTACCAACGAGCCGGTGTTCGCCGGCAAGGTGCTGGATAAGCTGGGTGTCAGAAAACTGAAATAAACAGACAACGGGACGCATTAGCATTAGCGCCCCGTTTTTTATGCATAAAGCCCAGATGAGAGATACCGTTCTCCTGAGTCCGGCAGCAGAGTGACGACGGTCTTGCCTGCGTTTTCCGGTAGCTTCGCTATGGAAATGGCAGCAAATAATGCCGCACCGGAGGAGATGCCCACCAAGATACCCTCGTTTTTTCCAATGCGGCAGGCGGCTGCTTTGGCATTCTCGTCGGTGACGGTTATGATCTGGTCAATCACAGCCATATCCAGAATTTCCGGCACAAACCCAGGACCAATGCCCTGAATGCCGTGTTTTCCGGCTTTGCCGCCGGAAAGGACAGGAGAGTCGGCCGGTTCTGCGGCAACGATTTGAACGGTTGATTTTTTTGCCTTCAAAAAACTGCCCACGCCGGTAATCGTGCCGCCAGTACCTGCGCCGGCCACAAAAAAGTCCACATCTCCATCGGTATCTGCCCAGATTTCCGGCCCGGTGGTGGCTTCGTGAATGGCTGGGTTGATGGGGTTCTCGAACTGACTGGGAATAAAACTATTTGGCAGCCGTTTTGCCAACTCCCGGGCCTTTGCAATGGCACCGGCCATTCCCTCAGAACCGGGAGTCAACACCACCTCTGCGCCGTAAGCTTTTATCAAAAACTGCCGTTCAGCACTCATAGAGTCCGGCATAACGATCATACACTTGTAGTCCCGTGCCGCGGCAAGGGCGCACAGAGCAATGCCGGTATTGCCGGAGGTTGGCTCAATGATGCACCCGCCCGGGCGTAAAAGGCCTCGTTTTTCGCCGTCATCCAACATCGCTTTGGCGACCCGGTCTTTTACGGATCCGCTGGGATTGCAGAATTCCAGCTTTGCCAACAGCCGGGCGGAAAGGCCCTCTTCCTTTTCTGTTCGAGATAGTTTCAGCAGAGGCGTGTTACCGATCAACTGATCTGCCGATGAAATAATATGTGCCATACAAAACCTCCCAACAACATTTGAACGTTGAAACGATGGATTTCGCCCTCCAGGTGTACTATAACCAAAAGCAGGAGGGGGTATGTATGGATTTTATGCGGGAACAAATACAAAATGCCATCGATTTGGTTTTGAAGGATTATCGGCACAACCGGGAAATTGACAAAGAAAATCCCTACCAGCCGGAGCCTGCTGCGATTGGGCATATCGTTTCTGGCCTGCGGCAGGTCGTGTTTCCCGGAGCGGCACGGGGTGAAATGGCGGAACAGATGAAAGCTTTGGTGGAGTTGTTATCCAATCAAATCGCCAGAGCAATGCAGGCGACCGGGACGGAAGATGCACCGCGACAGGCGAAAACCTTGGTGCAGTCGTTTTTCGGCAGGATTCCGGCAGTGCGGGCACTGATTCAGACGGATCTACAGGCAGCTTACGAGGGTGATCCGGCTGCCACAGGGTATGACGAGATCATTTTTTCCTATCCGGGTCTGTTTGCGGTCACTGTCTACCGCCTGGCTCATGAATTGCAGCTTTTGAGCGTGCCGATGATTCCACGTATGATGACGGAATATGCCCACAGCCTGACGGGCATCGACATCCATCCTGCCGCTGTTATCGGTGCATACTTTTTCATTGATCACGGCACTGGAACTGTTATTGGAGAAACTGCAAAGATTGGAGAAAATGTGAGAATCTATCAAGGCGTAACATTAGGCGGTTTTTCCACGCAAGGCGGGCAAAGCTTAAAAGGTAAGAAACGGCATCCCACCATTGAAGACGGTGTGACCATCTATGCGGGAGCAACCATTCTGGGGGGAGAAACGGTAATTGGGCATGGAAGCACCGTGGGGGCCAATGCCTTTATCACTAAGTCCGTGGCAGGCAATACCACCGTTTCTGTCAAGGATCAGGAGCACTGGTTCAGGCGGCAGAAAGATAAGTAAATGTTTGTTACTCAATGCAACGTATAAGAGTGGCATTCCAAGTCCCCAGGTAGTTTCTCTTGCTTCTGGGGGCAATTTACCCTCCGGGAATTTCCTGGCACAATAGACAGTCTTGTTCTGTATTACGACCGCATCACCGGGAGATTGCCGCGGCAAGGGAAATCTGATCACAATGCGTTTGCTGCGCTAAACAATCGTTAACATTACACAAAATAGAAAAAAGCCGCCTGCTGACTTTTATCAGCAGGCGTTGCCATTGTTAATCAGTCTTCGAAAGTCAGAACATCCTTGTAACGTTCCTTGAAGATGCCGTAAACAGTGTTGAGAACGGTTTCATCGTGAACTGACAGATAATTCTCTGTTTCCTCGTCTACAGGCTCTACTTCCAAAATGACGATCTCGGTGGAAAGCTCCTCGGTAGGCAGCAGGACCAAATACTCCTTACCCGCATATTCCACACTGTCCAGATATTCAAATTCCACTTCCTCGCCGTTTTCGTCGGTCAGGGAAAGAATGCTGACCTCTTCTTCCTGCATCAGTTCTTCATTTTCCATAGGAATACTCCTTATCTTTGAATTCTGCCGGAGCCGTCGCCGCCAGCCAGTTTTTCCACTTCCGCAACGCTGACCATATTATAGTCGCCCTCAATAGAGTGCTTCAGAGCAGAGGCAGCCACGGCAAACTCAACTGCGGCCTGGGTGGACTTGCCAGAGAGCAGGGAATAGATCAAACCGCCGCCGAAGCTGTCGCCGCCGCCGACCCGGTCGATGATGTGCAGATTGTACTTCTTGGAGAAGCAGTACTCATCGGAGGCTACATCGTAAAGCATTGCGCTCCAGCCGTTGTCGAAAGCGGAATGGCTTTCCCGCAGAGTGATGGCAACCTTTTCAAAGCCAAACTTGTCAGCCAGCTGCTTGGCAACAGACTTGTAGCCCTCGTGGT
>CAYVSU010000031.1:0-16601 GCA_964454215.1 uncultured Oscillospiraceae bacterium
AATCTGGAATGCCGCACGGCTTGGAGATGGCTACATTGTTCAGCTCGGCAGCTATTTGACAAACGAATACTCCAAAATTATAAAGGTTGATTACGAGGGAAATATTACTGAGTCCTTCTCCTATGGTGGTAAGGATGCCTATTACTACATCACTGACATGATTGAGTATAATGGCAATATTTATCTGTCAGCCTACTCTGTGCCAAAGCTGGCAGACGAAGATCAAAGTGCAGGTGGCAGATATGAAATCGCAGCAGTGCTGAATTATTTGTTTGACAATGGCATTTGGGAGATTTCCAGTGAAGAACTGACACCGATGGTTCGCGACAACTACACCGCAATACTGTTAGTATGCGACCCAACCACTGGAACACCTCAAGAATTCTACTCTGTAAATGGTTCTCTTGGCGGTGAACTTTCCTTGAGTGAAGCCGGGATGCTTCTGTGGGATGTAGAAAGCATCACCACCACTTTCTTCTCGCCTGCAACAAGTTACTTCACAATCGGCGGAACCAGTTATGTGTTCAGATACACCTTTGATGCCATCGGAGAACTTGTCAGTCAAGAAAAGACTGGAGAGGTTGTAGATTATCGTCGATAAAAGACAATTCAATTCTATGCCAGTATACATTTAGTTCAAAAGCAAAAACGACCAATTTTCGCAAATACAGAAGACTAAAAACCGTTGCAGCTCTTGGACTTTTTGGTTTTTCCATTCTCTAAACCTAGTCAAAAATATAAATTAGGTTCAAAACTGCCAAAC
Organism: uncultured Oscillospiraceae bacterium; assembly: GCA_964454215.1. Taxonomy (GTDB): domain Bacteria; phylum Bacillota; class Clostridia; order Oscillospirales; family Oscillospiraceae; genus Faecousia. The sequence goes on from CAYVSU010000031.1 coordinate 764, forward strand.
CAAAACACCAGCCTTAATGGCTGGTGTTTTGGTTTGGTGGGGGCATTTGGAGGTCGGAGTTTTTCTTGTCTCTCTGCAATTTTCTGCTATAATAAAAATAAAGTTGAACTTTGTCGCATTTTTAATGTTTCATCCGTCTTACATATAGAAAGGAGTGAGAGGTATGGACCGGCGGCTCATATACAGCTGATATGAGCAATACAAAAACAGAATATACCGCTACGTGTTTTCTGTCACAAAAAATCCCTATCTTGCGGAAGATATCCTGCAAGATACCTTTGTTAAGCTGCTGTCCGGAGGGAACCGCTGCACGCCCGGCAAAGAACAGGCATATCTGTTCCGCATTGCCCGCAATCTATGTTACGACCAGTTGCGCAAAGAAAAACGTCTGCAGCACCGGATCTGCGCAAACCTATCTGTTCTGTCATTGCAAACGACCGAACCTGTCCGGGTTCGGTCGTTTTTGCGGAACGCTTGTGTTTTGCCCTTGCGTATTGTATAATGAGAGAAACTTTCTAGAAGGAGTATTCCTATGAAGAATATACTGCTGTTAGGCGATTCTATCCGCATTGGCTATGATAAGTCTGTCCGCAAATCCCTGGAAAGCATTGCAAATGTCTATTTTCCCGAGGATAATTGCCGTTTTGCCCCCTCCCTGGCACTGCCGGAGCAGGCCCACTCCGACCCGGTGCATTACTATACCACCATAGGCACCGAAACCTTCACGAAGCAAGTTTTGTCCTACGCCGTCCCGGCGCTGAGTTTCAGCAAAATTCCGGAATATCAGGAAGTTTTGCACGGCAAAGCGCCTGTTGGCATTTGATGGAGGAGGGAGATAACATATGCTCTGCGATCTTCACACCCATTCTCTGTACTCAGACGGCAGTTTCTCCCCGGCCGAGCTCATTGCCAGTGCCAAGGCGCAAAACTTAACCATCGCCCTTACGGACCATAACACCGCCGCAGGTCTGCCGGAATTTATGGCAGAAGCAAAAAAGCAGGGCGTCACAGCGGTAGCCGGCGTGGAGCTTTCCACCGTGTGGGAAGGAAAGGAACTGCACCTTTTGGGCTTGTTTCTGCCACCGGAGAGCTATTCTGAACTCAATCAGTTGATGCAGGCGTTTCACATTCTGAAAGAGCAAAGCAATATCGACCTGATTCAGCGGCTGAATGATGCCGGCTATGCCATTGACTATCCTTCCGTAAAAAAACGGAACCTGACTGGCAGCATCAACCGGGCTCACATCGCCGCGGAACTGTTGGAAAAGGGCTATGTTTCCTCTGTCCGGGATGCGTTTAACCGGCTTTTGGGGGAAGACTGCGGATTTTATGTACCGCCCGCGCGGTTGGGAATACTGGATGCCATCCGTTTTCTGCGGAAGGTCCGGGCCGTTCCTGTACTGGCACACCCTTTGCAGGAACTGGATGCGCAGCAGCTTCGCAGATTACTGCCGGAAGCAGTGGACGCCGGTCTGATCGGCCTGGAAGTTATCCACTCCAATTTTAGCCCGGAAAAGCAGGCGCTGGCTGCAGAAATCGCGGCAGAATTTGGTCTATTGCCCAGTGGCGGCAGCGATTTTCACGGTACCGTTAAGCCAGATGTGCACCTTGCCTTTGGCAAAGGCAATATGGAAGTGCCGGTAGCATACTATCACAACTTGCTTGCCAAACATCGTACGCTTTAAATAAGCACCCCGATTTTTGAAATCGGGGTGCTTTCATTCTTATATTTTACAAAAAGCGATTAAACCACATCACCATTTCCTGATGCATAACCGGATTCTGCTGATGCCATACGCCTTCTATTGGCCGGTACTCAATGTAGCTTCCGCCACGGCGGACGGAATTGGCAAATTCCTCCACCATCACAGGATCCACAACGGTATCCGCCAGCCCCTGCCAGATCTTGATAGGACAGGGCGGGAACACCACCCGCTTCCCGTCAGCACCCACGATGGAGCGACTACGGTGGGGATTGAAGCCAACGGTCGTTTCGTCACACCACTGCTGTTCGTCCGGAAACCGATAAACCCGGCCAATACGCTGCTTTTGGGTCAGGCCATCGGCGCCGATCGCCGTCTTGTCCCAGGAGCCAATACAGTAATGGCCATCCACAGTAACGCCTTCCATATGGAGCCGGGGATAAAACAGTCCTGCAGCGATCACAATGCCAGGGAACATATTGGCAAAATTCATCGCCGTCTGTCCGCCCATAGAAGCGCCCGCCATAAACACCCTCTGGGAAAGGTTATAGTAGCGAACCGCGTAGCGGTAAGCCTTATAAAGGGCCAGAATATGCTCCGGGCACCCCATCGAAAGTCCGTTTTCTTCAGAGCCACAGACATCCAGTGCCGCGTAGCCGGCATCGATACAGCTTTGCACATACTGGATACCGCCAACCATATTCGTTTCGTGATCGACCACCCGTCCGGCACCGTGGCAGGCCAAAATCAGGGGCGTTTCCTCACCGTTGGGGTCGTAGCTTTCCGGAAGGCACAAAACGCACTGACACTCCCGCCATTCTTCCTTGTCCAGCAGCTCATTGGTGCTGGAGCCGCTAACATCCCGGAAATGGTTAAACCGAACCGTAAAGAAAATATACTCCCGTTCCTTCATATTGGGGAATGGCAAACCTGTCTTATCCGCAGGTACGATCTTTTTTCTGATCTCCATATGGGTCACATCCTTTCTTGCTCCATTATACCACTGGCGGCTGTCAGTTGCAATAGGGATGTTTGTTTTATGCCCGTTCTGCCAGATATCCTTCCGCATAATGGGCAGCCAGAGCACCGTCTGCCACGGCAGTGACGATCTGTCGAAGTTCCTTGACCCGGACATCGCCTACAGCAAAAACGCCGGGAATTTCCGTTCTGGTGGCTTCATCTGCCAAAATGTAGCCGTTTCCATCCAGCGCAAGCTGACCTTTTACCAGTTCCGAGGCGGGTTTTCTGCCGACACTGACAAAGATGCCGTCACACTCCACGGTCCTTTCTTCTCCGCTTTGCAGATTTTTCACCTTCACGCCGGTGAGCTTGTCCCGGTGAAGCAACTCCGTTACCGCGCTGTTCCACATAAACTCCACATTTGGCGTATTCATCAGCTGCTTGTGGTAAATTTTCGTCGCCCGCAGGGTATCCCGGCGGTGGATCAAGATCACTTTTTTGGCTATACGGCTCATATGCAGCGCATCTGCAGCAGCGCTGTTTCCACCTCCCACTACAACAACGGTCTTACCCTTGTAAAACATTCCGTCGCAGTGGGCGCAGTAACCCACGCCTCTGCCGATCAGGGTCTGCTCATTTGGCAGGCCCAGCTCTCTGGGGGATGCTCCGGTAGCGATGATCACCGTTTTGCCGTAGAAAACGCCCTCGCTGGTCTCAATTTCCTTCCGCTCCCCACTGAGCTTCACGGAATGCACCTGCGCCAGAACCGTCTCCGCACCAAACCGCTCTGCACCGGACTGCATATCCATCCCAAGCTGAAACCCGTCCACCCCGTTAGGAAAGCCTGGGTAATTGTCGATCTGCGGTGTCAGCGCCATCTGACCGCCGGCTGACAGCTTTTCCAATAGCAAGGTACTCCGTCCTGCTCTAGCAGCGTACAGCGCCGCGGTATAGCCGCCGGGGCCGCCGCCGATAATGACCATATCATAGATGTTCTTCATTGCTGCTCACTCTCCCAGCGTTTCCCGGATAAATTCTTCGATCTTCGCCTTGGATTCCGGCGCCACAACGGAGCCCAGCGCCTGTCCGCCCTGATAAAGGATCAGCGTGGGGATCACCTCGATCTGCTCACTGGATGCCAGCATGGGCTGCTCGTCAATATTGACCTGGGCAACAGTAAGCTTGCCCGCATACTGCTCTGCCACCTTACCAAGGGCCGGAGCGATGCGACGGCAGTAAACGCACCAGGGTGCCCAAAACTCCACCAAAACCGGCTGATTGCCTTCCTGCACATACTCTTTGAAAAGTTCTTTATTCATAGCGATCATAAACAACACATTCCTTTCTTTTGTTTGACTGTATTATACCCCGTTTTTTTCCCGCTTTCTGTGATGTTGTCACAAAACCGAGCTGTGCTTTCCGCAAGGAAAATAATTGTTTAGCGCAGGAAAGGCTTCTCCTGAGGAGAAGCCTTTCCAATTTGTATTTATTTTACAGATTTATTCCTCAGAGAACTGGTCCTTGCCTACGCTGCACAAGGGGCACTCGAAATCCTCGGGTACATCCTCCCATTTGGTGCCAGGGGCAATTCCACCCTCGGGATAACCCTGCTCCTCGTCATATTCCCAGCCGCAAACATCGCATACATATTTCATAAATCATTACCTCCGTCGTTTTATTTTCTTTAGGTTGGCATTATGATAACAAATCATTCTGCCAATATCTGTGACTTTGTCACGGATTGACTTCTTGCGTCAAATTTATTATACTATATAAAGTTAGGGAGGTGCAAGTATGGATTTTGCCAACTTTTTTCCCATTTGGGACAAGCTGAATACCGATCAGCAAAACCGGATACATTCCGCGGCGGATTTTCAAAAAGTAAAGGTGGGAACGATCCTGCACGACGGCAGCCCCGACTGTTTGGGCATGCTGCTGGTCCGCAGCGGACAGCTTCGGGCATACATTCTCTCCGAAGAAGGCCGTGAGATCACCATCTGCCGGTTCTTTGAAATGGATATCTGCCTGTTTTCTGCCTCCTGTGTGATGCCCAATATGCAGTTCAACATCTTCATCGAAGCGGAAAAAGACAGTGAGCTTTGGATCATTCCTGCCTGCCTATACAAAAATCTGATGGATGAAAGTCTGCCCATTGCCGCCTATTCCAACAATTTGATCACCAGCCATTTTTCCGATGTTATGTGGCTGATGGAGCAGATTATGTGGAAGAGCTTCGACAAGCGGCTGGCTGCCTTCCTGCTGGAAGAAGCCGCCCTGGAAGACACCGATTCTTTGAAGATCACCCACGAAAAAATCGCCAACCATATGGGCACAGCCCGGGAAGTAGTGACCCGGATGCTCCGCTACTTCCAAAGCGAAGGTATGGTCAAGCTGACCCGGGGCACGGTGGATATTACCGACGCCCGCCGGTTAAGTGCCCTTTCAGAAGGCTGATTATGTGATAAAGTCACGGTATTTTGAGAAAACATTTCATATAATAGTGCCATAAGAAAACTGAAACCAAGGAGATACAATATGAACATTACGAACGACATCAAATATATCGGCGTAAACGACCACAAGGTTGACCTGTTTGAGGGACAGTATGTTGTCCCCAACGGTATGGCATACAACTCCTACGCCATTATGGACGAAAAGATCGCCATTATGGACACCGTAGATCAGAATTTCACCCACGAATGGCTGGATAACATTCAAAGCGCATTGGCAGGCAGAAAGCCCGACTATCTTGTGGTGCAGCATATGGAACCGGATCACTCCGCCAATATTGCAAACTTTTTGAAGCTGTACCCCAACGCAACGGTGGTTTCCTCCGTTAAAGCTTTTGCTATGATGCAAAATTTCTTTGGTGATGACTACGCAGACCGCCGAATCGTGGTTGGTGAGGGCGATACTTTGTCGCTGGGCAAGCACACACTGACCTTTGTCACCGCCCCGATGGTCCACTGGCCCGAGGTCATCGTGACCTACGATTCTTACGACAAGGTTTTGTTCTCTGCAGACGGCTTTGGCAAATTCGGCGCGCTGGATGTGGAAGAAGACTGGGACTGCGAGGCCCGTAGGTACTATATCGGCATCGTCGGTAAGTACGGCGCACAGGTGCAGACGCTTCTGAAAAAGGCCGCCACACTGGATATTTCCATCATTTGCCCCCTGCACGGCCCGGTACTGACAGAAAACCTTGGGCATTACCTGAACCTGTATGACATTTGGTCTTCTTATCGGGTAGAAAGCGAAGGTATCGTCATTGCCTACACCAGTGTTTACGGCCATACCAAGGCTGCTGTACAGCTGCTGGCGCAACAACTGGAGGAGAAGGGCTGTCCTAAGGTTGTCATCCACGACTTGGCCCGGACCGATATGGCCGAGGCGGTAGAGGATGCCTTCCGTTATGGCAAGCTGGTTCTGGCTACCACAACCTATAACGCTGATATTTTCCCCTTTATGTCCGACTATATCCACCGGCTGACAGAGCGCAGTTATCAGAACCGGACCGTTGGCTTGATCGAGAACGGCTCCTGGGCACCGCTGGCAGCCAAGGTGATGCGCAGCAAGTTTGAAAAGAGCAAGAACATTACTTTCACCGACACAACGGTTCGCATCCACTCTGCTCTGAACGAGGAAAGCAAAGCCCAGATTGAAGCCTTGGCAAACGAGCTGTGCAAGGACTATCTGGCCCAGCACGACGAAACTGCCAATAAAAGCGATCTGAATGCGCTGTTTAATATTGGCTACGGCCTGTACGTTGTCACTTCCAACGACGGCAGCAAAGATAACGGACTTATCGTCAACACCGTCACGCAGGTGACCAACACGCCCAACCGGATAGCTGTGACCATCAATAAGCAGAATTATTCTCATCACGTCATTAAGCAGACCGGCACAATGAACGTCAACTGTCTGGATGTTTCCGCGCCCTTTAGTGTATTCCAGAATTTTGGCTTCCAGAGCGGTCGGACTGTTGATAAATTCGTGGGTATCGACGAACTGAGAAGCGACAACGGTCTGCGATTCCTGCCCCGGTATATCAATTCCTTTATGAGTTTGAAAGTAGAGAGCTACGTGGATCTGGATACTCACGGAATGTTTATCTGCTCCATCACCGAAGCCCGGGTCATTTCCGACAAAGAAACTATGACCTACAACTACTACCAAAGCCATGTGAAGCCTCAGCCCCAGGCAGAAGGCAAGAAGGGCTGGGTCTGTAAGGTCTGCGGCTGGGTCTATGAGGGCGAGGAACTGCCCGAGGACATCATCTGCCCCCTGTGCAAGCACGGTGCAGCGGACTTTGAGCCCATTGCATAAACACAAGGTAAATTATCCCTCCCGCCGGATCCCCTCCGGCGGGACTTTTCTATCAAGCCCTTTTCAAAAAAACAGGTTTGTCAAGCAGCAGTTGCCAAGCACTTTTATGCCCGTATGCGCGATCAGATCTCCAGAATGGACATTGTCCTCTTTTTTTTGTTTCTTTCTGCTGTATGATTGACGGGACGGCTGAATATCTGTTATAATGATCCCGCAATCTTTCTTCTTATGGAGGCAGTTTTATGGATTTTATGACCATCGCGCAAAACCGGCAATCCTGCCGCAGTTATGATCCGGATCGACCGGTAGAACAGCAGAAGCTGGATGCCATTTTGGAGGCCGCACGGCTCTCACCCTCTGCCTGCAACGGCCAGCCCTACCTGTTTACCGTTTGCCGGGGTCAGCACGCGAAGGCCGTTGCCGCCGCCTGCCGGGGTATGGGTATGAACAAATTCGCCTCTGATGCACCGGTTCTCCTTGTGATCTCCGAAGAACCTTATGTAAAATCCGCTGCTTTGGGAGCAAAGCTGAAAAAGAATGACTACCGTTCTATTGATATTGGTATTGCCGCCGCCTATCTGACAGCAGAGGCGGCCACCCAGGGATTGGCCAGCTGCATTCTGGGTTGGCTGGATGACGGAAAAATACGAGAAATCTGCGGTCTTTCCCACCCCGTCCGACTTGTCATTGCTTTGGGCTATCCCTCTGAAAATGACAAGCTGCGGGAAAAGAAACGCAAAGACACCGCGCAACTGGTCAAATTTCTTGACTGACGGAAATAAGGCTGGGGGTAAATTCCCCCGGCCTTCCTTTGCTGTGAAACACCCAAAAATTTTGTCACAATTTGTTCATATTGGGGTTGCTTTTTCTGAAGAAGAACAGTATAATCACCCTTGGAGTAAATTTAGCAGGAGGGAGGAACGGATTGCCAAAGCGGCATCGTTTCTCTTTTTTTGCGCTCAAAAAATAAATTTGGAGGATCCACAATGAATTTGATCTACGGTATCAAGGACAAGCCCAAGTTCGGTCAGATGCTGCTGTTCGCATTTCAGCAGGTTCTGGCGATCCTGGCAGCAACCATCGCAGTTCCCAGCATCATTGGTAACGGTATGAGCCAGTCCGCCGCTCTGCTCGGCGCAGGCGTTGGCACCATCGTTTACCAGTTGTTCACCAAGTTCCGCAGCCCCGTTTTCCTGGGCTCTTCCTTTGCCTTCATCGGCTCTATGTTTGCTGCATTTGCCGGTGCCGCTTCTCTGGCTGCCGGTTATGCCGGTCTGATCCTCGGCGCTGTCTGTGCCGGTCTGGTCTATGTAGTTATCGCTTTGGTAGTCAAGTTTGTCGGCGTTAACTGGCTGAATAAGCTGATGCCCCCCGTAGTCATCGGACCCACCGTCGCTATCATTGGTCTTTCTCTGGCAGGCAACGCTGTGGGCGATCTGTCCACCGGCAAAGTCCAGCTGGAAGGCGTTTCCCTGTGCAGCCCCTATGTTGCAATGATCTGCGGCCTGGTGACTCTGTTCGCTGTCATTCTGTTCAGCGTATACGGCAAGAAGATGATGAAGCTCATCCCCTTCATTTTGGGCATTCTGGCAGGCTATGTTGTCGCCGCCATCTTCACCCTCATCGGCATTGCTACCGAGGATGTTTCTCTGATGGTTATCGACTTCTCCGTCTTCCAGAATATGGAGATCTTTGCCGTTCCTGACTTTACTTTCCTGACTGCCGCTAAGGGCCTGTCGGAGCTGGATGGTAACTATATTGCTACCATTGCTGTGGCTTACATCCCCGTCGCATTCGTTGTATTCGCTGAGCATATCGCTGACCACAAGAACCTGTCCTCCATCATTGATGTTGATCTGCTGGAGAACCCCGGTCTGCACAACACCCTGCTGGGTGACGGTGTGGGCTCTATGGTCGGCGCGTTCTTTGGCGGCTGCCCCAATACCACCTACGGCGAGTCCGTCGGCTGCGTGGCTATCACCAAGAACGCTTCCGTTATCACCATCACCACCGCTGCGATCCTGTGCATCGTGATCTCCTTCTTCGGTCCCTTTGTCACCTTCCTGGCATCCATTCCCAACTGCGTAATGGGCGGTGTCTGCATTACCCTGTATGGCTTCATCGCCTGCTCCGGTCTGAAGATGCTGCAGAAAGTGGATCTGAACCAGAATAAGAATCTGTTCGTCGCCGCTGTGATCCTGATCACCGGCATCGGCGGTCTGACTGTGACCTTTGGCAAGATCACCCTGACCACCACTGCCTGTGCTCTGATCCTGGGCATCGTCACTAACCTCCTGGTTTCCAAGGGCAAAGAACAGTAACTCTTCATAACAAAAGGGCGTGCCTTACAGCACGCCCTTTTTGCGTTTCAAATATCGAAAATCTTGACTACTTCTGTGGGACCTTCCAGATAGACGCCATCACTCAGTGTAACTGTCAACATACCGCCCCTGTTCTGAAGATTCAGCACACCGCCGGGCAGCAGGCCCTTTTTCCGCAAAACCAAAGCCGTTGAGGCAGAACCGGTGCCACAGGCCAGCGTGTAATCCTCCACACCCCGCTCATAGGTCAGAATTCGAACCGTATCCTCCTTCAGCCAGGTATACAAATTCACATTCGCACCCTTGGGAAACGCAGGGTCGTAGCGAAGAGATTTGGCCATTTCCCGCAGTTCGTCATCCATCTGCCAGCAAAGCCCCGGAACTTCTTTCACCGCGTGGGGCACACCGGGATCACCCAGCTCCACATAAGCAACATCGTCCTTGCGGCTTTCATCCAACACAGAAGGATCGTTCAACTTAACTCGATACTGCGTTTCGGACAGCCGTTTGCCATAAACAATACCTGCATCGGTTTGTACGGTCATATTTTCTCCGGCAATGCCCATATCATAGGCAAAGCGACAAATGCAGCGGCTTCCGTTGCCACACATTTCGCCACGGGAGCCGTCAGCATTGTAAAAATGCAGGCGGAAATCAGCCACATCAGACACATCCACAGCCATAAAGCCATCTGCGCCGGTTTGTTTGCACAACTTCAGTGCCAGCGTCTCAAAGTCATATTCCCCGCCTCGGGCGTCCATAACCATAAAGTCATTTCCCGCACCGTTCATATACCATACTTTCATCAGTTTCCTCCTGTAAATGATCGTTTATAGCACAATGTAACGTATAAGGATATCATTCCGAGGCCACACAGGGGCCGTAGGATCCCCTCTTACGGCTGCCTATGGCAGTAATTTGCAGGAGCCTGCACCACGGGCATCCCCTTCGGTCACCACGTTGCTTTCGCTCCTCGCAATGACACTTCTTTTCTACTGCACCAAACAATCATTTATGCTTCTAAAATATCATCCATACTATAAAGTCCGATTGCCTTGCCCAGCATAAACCGAGCAGCATCCACCGCGCCTTCTGCCAGCATTGCCCGATTGCCAGCCTCGTGGCGCAGTGTCAGACTTTGGCTTGCAGTGCAGATATGAACCTCATGAATACCGACCACATTTCCCATCCGCAAGGATGCCACGCCGATCTCATTTTTCTTCCGCTTTCCCTCGCCTGCTCTGCCGCAAACTTCCACCGCATCGGAACGGACCTGATGAACAGCATTGAACAGCATATGTGCTGTGCCGCTGGGGGCATCCACCTTGCGGTTGTGATGGATCTCCACAATTTCAATATCCGCATCCGGGAAGAAGCTGGCGGCCTGCTTTGCCAACCGGCAAAGCACCGCAATACCAAGGCTCATATTGCCGGAATAAAATACCGGCAGTTTTTTTGCCGCTTCGTGAATCAGCGTCTTTTCCTCCGGTGTATGCCCGGTAGTGCCAATAACCACTGCACAGCCAACCGATTCCGCATAAGCAATCACATCTGCCACAGCAGTATGGTGAGAAAAGTCCACCAGAACATCCGCTTCCACCGTTCCCAGTTCCGCAAATGTCTTGGGAACACCATTTTCGCCGTCAATGCTCACTCTGCCAACGACTTCCGCACCCAAAATGCCGTCGATCAACTTACCCATCGCGCCGTTGGCGCCGCACAAAATGGCTCTCATACTTCGATCCCCAGCTTTCTCATTTCCCCATACAGCACTGCCCGGGTAGCATCCTCCATAGGTGTCAAAGGCAGCCGCAGGATATCTGCGCCAAAGCCCAAAGCAGAGACCGCAGCCTTGGCGGGAATGGGGTTGACCTCACTGAACAGGGCATTGATCAGCGGCAGCATTTTGCACTGCAGTGCTGCTGCTGTTTGGAAATTGCCTGCCAAAGCCGCATCGCTCATAGCAACCGCTTCCTTAGGAACGACATTGGACAGCACACTGATAGCACCGCTGCCGCCCATAGCCATCATAGGCACCGTCAGCGCATCTTCACCGCTGTAAATATCGATCTTGTCGCCGCAAAGCGCAAACAGCTCCACCGCCTGGGCCATATTGCCGGCGGCCTCTTTGATCGCCACGATATTGGGATGGTCTGCCAATCGGGCTACCGTCTTGGGCAACAGATTGCAGCCGGTGCGGCCAGGAACATTGTAAAGGATCACAGGAACTGTAGAAGCATCGGCTACAGCTACAAAATGCTGATAAAGGCCATTCTGAGTAGCCTTATTATAATAGGGTGTCACAACCAAAACCGCATCGGCACCTACTGCGCAAGCATTGCGGGTATTGGTGATCACGTGCTCGGTATTGTTGGTGCCGGTGCCGGCAATAACAGGCACCCGCTTTGCTACCTTTTCCACCACGAAAGCAATGACCTTAGTCTGCTCCTCGTGCTCAATGGTGGCATTTTCACCGGTGGTACCCATCACGACAATGGCATTGATTCCATTTTCGATCTGAAATTCCACAAAACGTCCCAGCGCCTCATAATCGATGGCAGTTTCTGTCATAGGTGTGACAATAGCAGTTGCCATACCCTTGAAAATCGTGTTCTTCATTTTTATCTCTCCAATCATACTTTGAATTGGTTAAAGTAGTCGTATAGGGGTGTCAGCTTGTTCAAGAAATCACCCACCCGGGTAGCCAGCCCTGGGCCAAAGGTATCCTCGCTGAAATCCTCGTGGCGAGTGCAACCGATCTGTTCTTTCCACAGATAGAACCGGGTAAGCTCTGGATCTTCGCATTTTTCCGGGTGCTTATACACCTTGGCAGCAACGCTTTGCCCCACAGCTTTTTCCACCGAATTGACCAATGCCAGAAATTCACCCCGGTCCGATGCGATCCTCTGCCGGAATGTCTTCATCACCGCGGGACGGGGCTTCCAAATAAAGAAGCCATAATCCACCCCTTCGGGATTGATCTCAAAATACAGGCAAGGATTCTCGCCCCACCACTGTACATCCTGCCGTATACAAATCCACAAGCTTTCTTTGTAAGGAAGGGGGTGGTGCAACCGAGCATCCCGATAAATGCGGCTGACCTTTAAAAGCTCTCCGGGCTTGTCAAGAAAGGGTTGAAACAACTCCGCACCCAGCGCCTTGGTAGGCTCATATAGTTTTTTAATATACTGCTCTTTGTTTGCCGTAAACCATTCCCGGTTGTTATTCAGCCGGATTCCCCAAAGGAAATCCACAGTTTCCGGGCTGTAACCTTCAAACATATCATTACCTCTTTATTTCGGCTCTCCGTTTTTCCAGATCAGCACATTGTGCTGCTGGGACGAATGCGCCGCTTCGGGCACATCCAGGGTATAGCGCTCGGTTGTATTGACCACCGTAGTACCTTCATACACCCGAACACGGGTCTTATCCTGTCCGTAATTCAAGTGAACATGACCGTGGAGCAGATACTTGGGATGATACTTGTCCAGCAATTTCTGGAAAGCCGCAAAACCCCAATGGGCTGGATCCGTCCCATCCCCCACACCCCGGATAGGTGCGTGGGTCACTACAATGTCCACACCGCCTGCCCGCCACAGGGCAAAGCGCAATTTCCGGATCCTGCGGCGCATTTCCCATTCCGTATACTGGTAGTCTCCCGGATGATACCGCCGGCAGCCACCCAGACCCAAAATCCGCAGACCGTTATACACCACCAGCTTATCGTCAATGCAATCACAGCCGGAGGGCGGATTCTCATTGTAGTGCTCATCGTGATTTCCGTGCACATACAAAAGTGGGCACCGTGCCATCGTTACCAAAAAGGACAAATATTCTGATTTCAGATCCCCACAGGATATGATCAGGTCATAATCCCTCAATTTTGCGGGAGTGCAGTATTCCCACAGCGCATCGCATTCCTCATCGGACACAGCCAGAATCTTCACAGAGATCCCTCCTTTCCTCAGGAATCATATCTCTGTGCACACCCAACTGCCGCACAATCGCTTGGGCAAAAGATTCGATCTCCTCAAATTTCGGAATATGGCCTTCCACATTTTCACACAGCCAGTCCATATGCAGGATCTCTTCCGCCGTCAGGCTGCGGCTGCCGTCATTGATCAACGTTCCTCCCTGAGCAACGATCTGCCGGCGGAAAGGATCAACGGTACCGCTCTTCAATCCCTGACGGAGAATTTCTGCCAATGCGCGGACACCTTCGGGAATGTGATCAGCAAATTCCACATCGATCACACCGCTGTCCATACCCCACCAGTAATTCAGTGCCCGGGGACTGTCCTTGTCCTTATCCCAGGTGCCCGCCAAAATCGATCGCACCACGGTTTCATAGAATTTACCCCACACCCAAACCGGTGAAGCCAGCGCGATCATATTGCCTTGCTCATTCCAGGCATAGGTGCCATAGTTGCAAAGATCCAAATACTTTTTATCCTGCGTCGGCACATCCCGGTTAGAGATCACCTGCACACCATTGCGCAGGAAATCTGTTTGGGGCGAACCGGGGAGACAGGACCAGCCAAGAGTGATCTTCGCCCGGGGATTGGTCAGCTGGGCGCCCAAAGCAAAGGCGTTAATAGACGCGGGCACGCCGAGAATCGGACTGGAGCCAACATAACCGATCCGGTCGTTATTCGCCATAGCCCCGGCGATGGCGCCGGTGATAAACTTGGCTTCGTAAATCCGGCTGTAATATGTCCGGATGCTGGAATAGCTGGTATCAACCGAGCAGTTGAGAAAACGCACTTTGGGATACTTCACAGCCATACGCAGAGTGGAACGGCTCATCTGCGGAGTTGTGGAAAATACCACATTCGCTCCCTCCGCAATTGCCAACTCCATCTGCTTTTCCGCCCGCTGCGGTGTATCGGCGTCAAAATAGCAACGGGCAGTGACCTGATCGCCCAGTGCCTTTTCCAAATAGATCCTGCCCTCTTCGTGGCCCTGGACCCAGGTGCTGTTTTGAGGCAACGCGGGATAGATAAAGGCCACATTCACCCGGTCCGGCGTTCCTGTCATAATCCGGGTAATCACATTGTGTCTGCCTTCTGTGGATACCGGATCCAGCCGGACTTCCACTGGCTTCGGCTGTGCCTGCGCCACAACATCGTCCCACAGCGCGAAAAGGGACTTTTTCAACTCTGTAGCCGTCATTGTCCCCAACGCCCGGAACGGATGCACTTGCAGCCAAGTCAGCAGTGCCTCCTCCGGCAGCACATCGTATCTGTGGTCATTCACCGCTTCAAAGGCGTCCCGAAAATAACAAAAATATGCGCCGATGGTGCGCTGTTCCTGCTCCGTAAACCGTTCTCCCGGAACCTTTCCCAAATGGGAACGGAGCGCCGCATAACCGCCAGGACGGCGGAACAAAAAATGATACAGTCCGGAATCTTTGTAAAACGCCACAAATTCCCGATAGGCCTGCACCCGAGGCTTATCGCTGGCCGGGGGCTGGATTCTTCTTACAATGGCAGTGACCCGTGTTGCGCCCATATGCCTCAGGACGCTGACCCGCTTGTTCCCCTCCTGGACAAAAAACTCGCCCAGGTATTCAAAGCACAAAATCGGATCCTGAATGCCTTCTGTCAAATGCGCCAAGCACAGCGTCTGCCACTTGATACCAAATTCCGAGTCCTCATCCAGCAAGGGCAAGAAGTTTCTGGTAAGCGCCGTGATCCGACCTGCAGAGCGCACACCAACGATCCGCTCCACCGGCACTTCCACGATTCCGATCTCCTGGATGTTTTCCGGTCCCTTTCCCTTTAAAATTTCATCTAAAACCTTAGGATAGGGAGAGTGCCCGGCAGCCGCAGCGGCACGAAATTCTTTTTGTCCTTTTTTCAGTGCGGCAAGATACTCTTCCCTGGCTTCTTTCTGGTACACGGCGATCTCCCCTTTCTTTTCAGCGCTGTCCTGTTTTTACAGTCTACATTATACGCAATCTTTCTGCATTTTGCAACCAAAATGTGCGCCCAAAGAAACACATCTGTCCGTTTCCCGGTATTGAGGAGATTCTCTGCAAAATGTCAAAAAGCGCTGATATTCCAGCCGTTTTCCGGCTTTTTCCTTGACAAGGCCAACGCCCCATTGTATAATAACTGCAGCGTTGTGCGCCCTGCGAATCATTGCGGAAGATCCGGGGAATACAATACAAGCGAGGTTAGCTGTTTTGGCAATTCGATTCCGCGGGATCGAGTTGCTTTTTTTACGGACACTGCTCCTGTTGACGGATCACGCCAATCAGCTTCTCTACAAATTCCCAAATCAGCGGTTCCAGCCACTTGTCATAGAGGATGCACATATACAGCGCCTGATGCCAGTTTTTCATCGGGACAAAGCAAACATCCTCACGGCTTTGAATGCATTCCTCAGAAAGTACGCAAACACCCACGCCGGCAGCAACCAATTCCAATGCCGCCTGGGCAGTATTGACCGTACACACCACATTCTCCTCGCCGCTCATACCCACCGCCCATTGGCTAAAGCTATGCTCCATATCATAGTTGAAAA
>CAYVSU010000032.1:0-3746 GCA_964454215.1 uncultured Oscillospiraceae bacterium
CGTCGTCGATGCCGCTCTGCATCCGTGTCATTACGCTTTCCCAGTAGATGGGCACGGCGGTCTGGTAATTTGCGTCTTCCTCTTTCCAGTAAGCGTCGTGGTTGCCGAGCGTGTTGACAAACAGGGTGTTCTGCATCTTGTAGACATCCATTAAGTTATACAGATACTTGTAAGCGCTGGAAACCGTATCATCATCAGGCTTGTCAGCAAAGTCACCTGCGCTGATCAGCACATCCAGCTGAATGCCCAGTTTGTACACCTGGTGCAGAACGCTGTTCAGATTTTGTTGGGTGCCGCTGGCGCCCAAATGAATGTCGCTGAGCAGCAAGGTGGTCAGCAGAGCGTCCTGTTCCGGGGCGGAGAGAAATGCTTCATAGGAAGCAACCAGGGCATCATAGAGGTTGCCAAGGCTCATAAATTCATCGGGACCGATGGACGCAGCCTGCTTCAGGGTGTCCTCGGTATCTGCCAGAAGGTCAGCCTTGTAGGGCTCGTATTCGCTGCCCAGCTTTGCTACGTGATTACGGATCTGGTTTGCCAAAGCATCCATACGGACCTTGTAGTACTCTGCCTGGGCATCCACATAGTTCAGCGCGCCCCGATAGACCACGATGTCGTCAATATAAGCGTTACCCAAACCGTACTGACCCAGTGCGTCAGCACCGAAGACCAGCTTGTTTACGCCAAGTGCCTCGTCGGCGTAGTTGGCGATCTGGCAGGTGGTGATCATTTCGCCGTCCACGTAGACACTGTAGGCACCGTTCCGGTCGTAGGAGACGGTCACATAGTGCCAGCGGTCGTCCTGTGCCTGCCAAATGCCGTCAGTATCGTGGTGGACACCATCGGCGGTGGTCAGGCCGGTGGAAACATACTTGTAGTGTGTCAGCTGCAGGAAGGACATACCGGCAGTATCCAGCTTGGTGTCCTGATTGGAGAAGATGGTGCCGCCCATAGAATAGGCGCTCATATCCACTTGGTGGCCGGCGGTGGTAGCGTGGACAGCCCGGGCCCAGATCTCGTTACCGCCGTTTTCTGTCATATACCAGAAAGAAACAGTGAAATCATCCCGGGTGATGTCACAGCCGGAGCCGGAAAGGTCAAAGGTCAGGTAGTTGTTAGCCGCTTCGCCGAAATCGTTGACGATATAAAGGGCAGTGCCGCCGTCCACACCGGTGGCAAAACCGCCGGTGGCGAAGGAGGAAGTGTAGTCGTTATTGGTAGGAGTTACCGTAACGCCAGTGCCGGAAGAAAGGGTATATTCGTTTTCAAAGTCGATGCTGAAGATCACATCGTGGGATGTATAGATCGGCTCTTCCAGCTTGACTTCATCGTTGCTTTCAATGGTGTAGTCTTCCAGTTTTACATCGGGATTTCTGCTGGGACGGATCCGCAGAATACTGTCGGTGGCAGAAAGAACCAGATTGGTGGGCACAACACCGGAGCAGGTAGCTTCTGACTGACCGGTAACGACCAATTTATCAAAAATGCTTAAATCAACACCCACAGTACCCACATAGTCGTGAATCGCCAGAACGCTCTTGTTCTTTTGCACGGGAGAGGTGTAGTCTTCCGGAATGGAATCGCCGCCGAACAGATTGACGATGTCAAAGCCTTTTCCGGAAATGGAAGTGCCGTCGTAGCTCAGGTAGTTCAGCGTGTTTGGTACCCGGGTGTTGGTATCGGGCAGGTACAGCGCATCCCAATAGCCCATGGTTTCCGGTACATTTTGCACATCCGCGCCGATGTTGATGGTAACGCTCTGACCGTAGTGGACGCTGCTGTTGTAGCCGGTCATCTGCTTCAGTGATCCGCCAAGGAGGTTGATGACCAGGTGGCCAATGCTCAGACCTTCTTTGTTGGGGGTGTTTGCAATCTTGGTCAGTGTGCCGCCGAGAAGGGTAGCGGTCAGGTTGCCGGCATCGCCTTGATTGCCGCCGGTGACCAGAAGACGCAGCTCTGTGGTGCCGCCAATGATGACCTCGGCATCGCCGGTGCAAGTACCCAGGGTATTGGTGCCCATAAAGATGGAGTCATAGGTGCCGCTGAGAACGGTCATTTTATAGTCCCGGGCTTCTTCGGGGTCCGTTGCCGGATGCGCGTCGCAGGTAAAAAGCTTCAAAGTGCCGGAGGAGGTGATGCCCTCACCCATCAGCATATCGGCGCCGCAGTAGAGGTAAACCGTGCCGGATCGACCGACCATCGTAATATCGTGAATGTGGGTCTTAGCACCAAAGTAGACGCTGACTTTACTGGGATAGTCGATCATAGCGCCGTTGGTCTCGGCGTAGTTAACGCCGTTCCACAGGGAGGTGATATTTACGGTGCCGGTGATGCCGTACTGTTCCAGATCTGTATTTTCCGTGATCTTGGTCAGACCGCAGACCACCACGGTGCCGCCGGCATCCTTATCCAGCAAAGCATAGGCTTCCGGCAGAGTTTGCACTGCAGTTTCGGCGGATAGACCGTCACCGGAGACAGCAGCGGAGCCGTTTACAAAAACTGCGGCTTCATTTTCCGCAAAAACAGTGGAAAGCAAAGCGCCGGGGAGCAGGGCAAGAACCAAAGCCAGAGCCAACAGCATAGCCGGCAGACGCCTTTTCAGCAAAGAATATATCATATTCATTTCTCCTTTTCTGACCGTGCAGCAAATCTGCGCCGGTTGAATATTTGCTTATATTATACTGAAAGATGAAAGCAAAATCAATTTACAGAAATAACAAGATTACAAAGCCGCTTTTGTACAGGATGCCTTGAAAAAACTCCGCCGGGAAAATTCCCGGCGGAGTCGGATAGGGGGAGATTACTTGAAAATTCTCTTCTTGGTCAGAAGTGCGGTGCCGGTGATGCCCAGCAGAGCGATCAGAACGGCGGGGAACAGCGTAGTGCTGTCGCTGGTGTCAGGAGAGGCAGATACTTTTTCCAAAACAACATAGTTGGAGAAGCGGGTCGTCTCAAAGCTTAAAACGCCATCTGCATAAGTAGTGGGCAAAGCAGTGATCGTACCGTCATCAGCAACATAGGCAATGTAGTAATCGGAAGCAGACTTGCCTTCGGGAACCTCGAAAGGCACGGAAACGGTTACCTTACCGCCATTAAAGTTGGAGATCTGGATATCGCCTGCGTAGACTTCCACAGTAAGGATCAAGTAAACGTTTTCATCCTCCAAAGCGGCAACCTGATCATCAGTCAGGGAGCTGTCATCGATCTGATTAACGATAATGGTAATAGACGCATCGCCAGCCTGGGTACTGATAGATTCCAAAGCGGTAGCGTCGAAGGATACAGAGGCGTCAGACAGCTTGATCTCGAGGGAGGTATTGGCATCAACGATCTTGTCAAGGGTTTCAGAACCGATAACCACACTTTCAATATCTTCGGTGGAATCGGATACATCAATGACGATATCCTCGCCATCGGGGATAGTTACAAAACTGTCGGGAATGGTGGCAACACCATTATCAACGGTGGCACCCAGAACCCAACGATTCAGACCCAAAGGCAGAGTTGCGTCTTCGTCAGCGAATGCAGCACCGCAGGTACCGCAGCGCCAGTACTCAATATTGCCGTCTGCGAGAGGAGTGGGTTCAACAGCATCATAGTGGGTCAGGTCGTGGCCGGTGTGCCCCAAGATCCAGGAATTTTCCTCGATCTGCGTGGTGCAAGCTGCGTCAGAGAAGAATTTACCGCATTTAGTGCAGTGCCAGTACTCGCTGTTGCCGTCAACGTCGCAGGAAGGCGCAGAAGCT
>CAYVSU010000032.1:3846-15871 GCA_964454215.1 uncultured Oscillospiraceae bacterium
AGTGCAGTGCCAGTACTCGCTGTTGCCGTCAACGTCGCAGGAAGGCGCAGAAGCTTCAATATGCTCTACATCTTCTTCAAGGTGGGGGCATGCCAGCTTGATGACTACGTCAAACTCAGTCAGCCATTCGCCGATGCTGAAGTCACGGGCGCGGAGAACGACCTCGTCCTCGTAAACATACATAACCCAAGTGGAGGGAACATTCAGGTATGCACGGGCGGAAGCCTTAATAGCGGACAGGTTCAGCTCCCAGAAAGAGCCGACGTTATCAACTTCTACCAGCCAGGGATCAATGACGCCCAGGGAGGCGTGTACGTGACCACAGAAGTAGAACACATTTTTGTGAGCAGCCAGGATCTCACGCAGCTGCTGATCCTGCTTGCCGATGGTGTTGCTGTTGATGATGATCTCGCTGTTGAAGGACAGAGGACAGGTGTTTTCAAACAGATAGTGGCCGGTGGCAAAGACGGGCATACCGTCTTCTGCCCACTTGTCCAGAATTTCATCCATCCACTCCAGGGTCTCATCCTTCAGGTGCATAGTGTGGCGGATGGGGTCAACTTCATTGCCCTCGATGGAGTAGTTGCCGTTTTTGTCCAGTACCAGGCCGCTGTTGCCGGTCTGACCACCCTCGGGGTAGTCGGTGTTGATGGCCAGGAAGTGGTAACCCTGGTAGGTGACAGCGTAACTGCAGGACTGAACGATGCCGTTGTCATCCACATAGTAGCCGGCGTAGTCCAGAGTAACTCTGCCGTCTGCGATCATTTCTTCCATATGACCCATCATGTACTGCCAGTACAGGGGGATAGCTGTCTGATAGTTGGCGTCTTCCGTACGGTAGTAAGCATCGTGGTTACCCAGACAGTTGACAAACAGAGTGTTATCCAGACCGTGCTTGTCCAGAAGAGCAAACATATCTTCATAAGCCTGGGTTACGATGGATGTGTCGGGTTTATCGGCAAAGTCGCCGCTGCTCATAATCACATCCAGATCAACGCCCAGCTCTACAAGCTGACCCAGCAGGTTATCAAAACGGTCCACAGTACCGGCAGCGCCGAAGTGGATATCGCTGGTCAGCAGCATAGTCAGCAGCGCATCTTTTTCAGGTGCGGCCATAAAGGACTCGTAAGCGGACAGCAGGGTATTGTGCAGGGAGATCAGGGTTGCGTATTCAGTTGCACCCAGGTTAGCAGACTGCGACAGAATGCTGTCCAGAGTGGCGACCATATTGGCCTTGTATGTGTCATACTCAGCACCAACCTGCTCCAGGCGGGTGTTGATCTCGTGGGCCAGGGCATCAATGCAGGAAGCATAGTACTGTGCCTGTGCATCCACAACATTCAGCGCGCCGGAGAAGACGGTGATGTTGTCGATGATGGCGTTACCCAAACCGTACTGACCCAGAGCGTCAGCACCGAAGGTCAGGGCGTTGACACCCAGAACGTCGTTTTCATAAGCGGAAATGTCGGTGATGGTGATCAGTTCGCCGTCAACATAGACGCAGTAAGCGCCATCTCTGTCGTAGGAAACCACAACATGGTGCCAGGTATCGTCCTGTGCCTGCCAGATGCCGTCAGCATCGCAGTGAGTGCCGTCAGCAGCGGTGAAGCCGGCGGTAGTGTACTTGTAATGCGTCAGCTGCAGGAAGGACATACCGGCAGTATCCAGCTTGGTGTCCTGGTTAGAGAAGATGGTGCCGCCCATATTGTAAGCAGGCATATTCACTTCGGTGCCGGCGACGGTGGCGTGGACACCGCGGGCCCACTGATCATTGCCGCCGTTTTCGGTGCGGTACCAGAAGGTGACGGTGTAATCTTCTTTGGTGATGTCGTAGCCGGAATTGGTCAGATCCACGGTCAGGTAGTTCTGTGCGGCAGCGCCGAATTCGTTGACCAGGTACAGACCGGTCTTGCCGTCAACGCCGGTGACAAAACCGCCGTTTTGGAAGGAGGTGGTATAGCCGTTATTAACGGAGTTTACGGTGACATTGCCGGTGGCAGCATACTCGTTTTCAAAGTCAATGCTGAAGATCACATCGTGCTCGGTGTAAGCGGGCTCTTCCCAAAGGACCTGGTCGTTATTGACGATCACATAGTCCGCCAGAGTGATGCCGGCGCTCTGCTGGCTGGGACGGATCCGCAGCTTGCTGTCGGTGGCAGAAAGAACCAGACTGGTGGGAACAGTGCCTACGCAAGTTACATCGGCGTTGCCGGTGACGACCAGCTTATTGAAGTTTGTCAGGCCGAAATTGAGGATGCCGGTGTAACCGTTGACGCTGAGAACAGACTTGCCGCTTTCTGCGGGGGATACGTAGTCATCGGGGATCTGGCTGCCGCCGAAGATGTTGATAACATCGTAGCCGTCAACGGGGACGGAGGCGCCGTTGTAGTTAAAGAAGTTCAGAGTCAGGGGGATGCGGGTGGTGGTGCCGGGCAGGTAACTCTGGTCGTAGTAACCCATCTGGCTGGGCAGGGAGGAAACGAGATCCATGTACACGTTGACAGTGAAGCTATTTCCGTAGATGTCGTTGCCGCCGTAGGAAGTCAGAGCCTTAACGGCGCAGCCCATCAGGTTGACCACAACATCGCCAACGGTCAGACCTGCGGCAGCAGCGCCATTGGTGGTAAGCTTAGTCACAGTACCGCCCAGCATATTTGCGGTGATGTTGCCGGTAGTGCCCTTGTTGCCGGCCATAACCAGCAGACGGACAGAGGCGGTGCCACCCTGGGTGTATTCCACGTTGCCAATGTAGGCACCAGCAGTCAGACCGCCCATCCAGACGGACTCATAGTCACCGCTGAGGATGGTCAGCTTGTAATCCTTGGCTGCATCAGCGGAACTCACTGTGGAGGAGTCGGTGGTGAAGATCTTAAAGGTCTTGCTCTGGTCGATAGAGAGGCCTTCGCCGAAGGTCATATCAGCGCCGCAGTACACATAAACAGTGCCGGAGCCGCAGACGATGGACAGATCGCGGATGTAGGTCTCGTCGCCAAAGTAGATGCGGACGGATTCGGGGAAGTTCAGGGAAGCCTGAGCTGTTTTGCGGTAGTCCACATCGTTGTAAACGGAGGTAATGATGACCTTGCCGGTTACGGATTCCAAATTGGTGGCTGCTGTGACTTCCAGCTTGCCGCTCAGAACTACGGTGCCGCCCTTAATGGGGGACAGCAGGGCGTATGCCTCGGGAAGGGTCTTCACAGCGGTTTCGGGAGTCAGGCCGTCGCCGGAAGCGGTGACAGTGCCGTCTACATAAACGACTTCAGGATAGGTGATCTCTTTGTAGTAAACCTTACCGCAAGCAGCGTCTGTAACAGTGCCGCCGACGGAAGCCTTAATGGTAACATTCTCGGGGAGCTGATCCACACCGGTGTAGGTGGGATATGTCAGGACCAGTATGCTGTTAGCGCCTACAGTGATATTCTGGCTGGACAGCACAGAAACGGAGGTGATTTCGCAAGCGCCGTTCAGGTTGACAGTATTGTAGCCGCTGATATCAGCATTGCCCTTGACACTGTTCAGGTTCAGCGTAGCGCCGTTTGTAACGGTGGAGCCTTCCCAGCTGCCCATAGCATCGGGCAGATCGGCCATAGAGTTGGCCACATTGACAGTAACGCTCTTCATTGTGGTGTTGGTGCCCTTAGCGGCAATAGCGCTGATGGTGCCGTTGTTCAGGTTTACTACCACATCGCCGGTAGTGGCGGCAGTATCGGGCGTGCTGCAAATTTGTGCAATGGTGCCGCCATTAATGGTGGCAGTCAGATTGCCGGAAGAGGAGGGGCTAGTCACGGAGGAATTGGGGCCCAGAACGAAGTATGTGGTAACAGTACCGCCGTTCATAGTAACGGAGATATTGCCGGCGGTGCTGCCAGCCCGACCGCCCATAAAAATGGAATGGTACAGACCGCTGTTAATGGTCACGCTGATTTCGTCGCTTGCAGAAGCGTTCAGCTTGGAGGTGAAGAGCTTCAGGCCATACTTGCCTTTGACGGGAAGAACAGAAACGTTCTCGCCCAAAACCATATTTTCATTTGTATAGAAATAGGTGGTATAGCCGGTGGAATCGAAAGAAATGTCGTGGATATAGGTTTTTGCGGTGGGATAGAAGTAAGAGGTTGCAACAAAGTTAACGGTTGCGGCGGAGGTATAATCCTCGCTGCCATACTTGGAGGTGATCTCAACCTGACCGGAGATGGCATAGTTGCTTTCCAGATCAACGGTACCGCTGAGGGAAATATTGCCCTTGATCACGACCGTACCGCCTGCGGCGGGAGATTTTTCAGCGATATAAGCATATGCCTCCTGCAGGGTCAGGAAGGGAGCGTCCTTGCTGCCGTCGCCGGTGGTTCCCACCGTGCCGTCAACATAGACAACGCTGGACTCTTCAGGCTCGCTGCCATCGCCATCGCCGTCACCGTCACCGTCGCCGCTGTCAGCATACAGCAGGGTGCCGCCCTCAGCTACGTTTACGGTAACGCCATCGGGCAGTTCGCCCTCATTATAACCGGAGAGGGTCAGGGTGCTGCCGGCTTCCACGGACACGGTCTGACCGCTGGTCAGGGTGCCTGCGTAAGTTGCGGAGGCACTGTTCTTAATATGGATGACGGAATAGCCAGCCAGTGCGCCATCGGTCACCTCGCCGGTGTAGCCGTCCAGGTTCATGGTGGTGGGGATGACATCAGTGGTGCCGGACAGGTACATCTTGCTGAATACGCCAAAGGTAGCGGGGATGGTTGTGCCTGCGCCAACATTAACGGTAAAGCTCTTAGCATAGTAGGTGTTGGAGTTGGCAGTAGAGTAAGCACGCATTTCGCCTACGGTGCAGCCTTGCAGATTCAAAACCACATCGCCGACGTTTGCTGTGGCGGCGTTGGGCGTGTTGGCAATAGTGTCAACAGTTTTACTGGTGGAAATGCTGACGGTCAGGTTGCCGGCATGACCCTTGTTGGGACCCATAACCAGCAGACGGAGATCCGCAGTTTTTTCCAGGCTCAAAGTGATGTCGCCCACATATTTTTTCGCGGTGTTGCTGCCCATAAAGATGGTGTCGTAATCGCCGCTTTGCACAGTAAGAGACACATCTTTTGCCTCGCTTGCACTGCTAGCGGGTTCGTAGTCGCAGCAGAAGATCTTGAGAGTACCGCTGGTGGTGATGCCTTCGCCCAGGGTCATTTCAGCGCCGGTGAACAGGAAGAGAGCGCTTGCCTCGGACGCATCCAGGGAGATGTTCTCAAATTTCGTTTTCGGTCCAAAATAAAGGGAGATACTGCTACTACCGGAAACGGACAAGACGGCATTGTTAGCAGAGGTCAGGGTAACAAGACCTGTAATGGTGTTGGATTCGAGGTTAGTATTTGCGGTAAGTTTTGTGTTGCCGCTGATTACGATCTGGCCGCCTGCTTCCGCTGCATTGGCAGCAATGTAAGCATAGGCCTCCTGCAGGGTCTGGAAGGGATCGTCCTTGCTGCCGGTGCCGGTTTCCGTTGCAGTACCGTCAACATAGATCTGCGCGGGCGCGGGAGGCAGAGTGTAGTTGACAGTGTCGAATTCAGCGGTCAAAGTCTCAGCAGGAGCAGCGTCCACTTCGCCCAGATTCAGGGTGGTGGTGACTGCGTTTCCTTCGCCAAGAGCGCTCTCAACAGCCATAGTCAGCTCGCCCATGACAAAGTTTTCACCTACATTGACGGTGATGCTGCTGTTTTCATTGATGGAGCCTGCGCCATTTTTGATGCTGCCAACCGTGCCTGCATTCAGGTTAACGGTGACATTGCCGTTGGTGGAACCTGCGAGAGAACCGGTGTAATACAGGTTGGTAACGGTGCCGGCGTTGATGTTCATTACAACTTTTTCAACATTGATACCTGCAACGTTGCCACTGGCATACAGGTTGGTAACGGTGGCAGTGCCGCCCACAGTGATGGTGGTAGTGCCGGTAACATTTTTTGTGTTATTGCCGGCGCGGACATTGGACCAAGTGCCGGAGCTGATCTTGATTACGGTGTTTTCAACATCGCTGTTGTAATCGCCGCCGATGATGCTGATCTTCGCGGAGTAATCACCACCGGTTGTGACATTTTCACCAATAATCAGACTGGTAGAAGTGTGAATGTTCAGATTTTTGTTTCTGCCTTGGGTCAATGTAAGATTTTCAATTACAACAGGACCGCCAAAATTGTAGTTCGTTGCGCTGTTGCTGCTTTTGTAGAAACTCAGGATGCCACCCGTGGAATCACCATATTTACCGGTGATATAATACGTGCCGGTATGGCTCTCCGTTCCAGTAATATTATAAGTGATGGAACTGGTAACGGTGCCTACAATAACGATAACAGCATCGGATGTACTGTCAGCGTCACTCAGACGCTCCATAGCGTACTCGAGGGTCTTAAAGGGATCCTCAATGCTGCCGTTGACGGTTTCTACGTCGCTGCCTTCTGCAGAAACATAGACCACGCGGCTGACGGATTCGGGAATCAGAGATTCTGCAGTGGCAGTGGGAACCAGTGCAGAAGGGATCAGAGCCAGCAGCATTGCCAGCGCTAAGGCTACTGCCAGAACCCGATTTCGGATAGGTTGATGATACATATTTGCATCTCCTTTGCTGAAATTGTTAAGCGGAATGGCGAAAAGGACACACCACACCAATCTAACTAATCATATAATAATGGAAGTACAACCCAAAATCAATTTGCAAATGTTACAAAATGTAAATAGCTTTTTTGTGCATATTTTAGGGAGGAAAAGCTCTGAAATATGCGCAAAAAATCCCGGCAGCAATTGCTGCCGGGATTCGGTTGGCTTACTCGGTTGTCAGGGGTATGATATGGTCGTATTCCGTTAGCCACTCCCGGGCGTAATAATCCCGGCAGCGCAGAACGATCTCATCTTCGTAAACATACATAATCCAGTTGGTGGGGATGTTAGCGTGACCGCGGATGCTGTTTTTCAGCGCCGCCAGGTTGACCTGCACAAAAGTGCCGCCGTTTTCCGCCGTAACCACCCGGGGACCTGCCTGGGCATTGGAATTGTGGGCGTGCCCGCAGAAGTAGATCACATTTTGATAGCTTGCCAGAATGTTGCGGATCTCGGCATCCTGCTTACCCAGGGAATTATCGTTGATGACGATCTCGTCAAAGCCGGAGAAATCGCAGGTGTCGTCAAAGGGGAAGTGACCAACCACGAAAATGGGAAGACCGTCTTCGCTGTATTTTGCCAGGGTGCTGTCCAGCCATTGCAGGGTGCTCTCTGCCATATACATTCCGTGGCGGATGGGGTCAACTTCGTTGCCTTCGATGGAGAAGTTGCCGTTTTCGTCCACATAGAGCTTGCTGTTGCCGGTTTGGGTCAGGTAGTCGGTGTTGATCACCACGAAATGATACCCGTTTACGGTCATCGCATAGCTGCAGCTTTGCAGCAGACCGTCTTCATCCACATAGTAGGTGGTGGAGTCCAGCACGCCGCTGCCGTAGCGCCGGACGGATTCGTCCAGCGAAATGTATGCCTGCAGCCGTTCCCAGTAAGTGCCGACGCCGGTTTGGTAGTTGGCGTTTTCGTTGGTGTACTGTACATCGTGGTTGCCAATGCAGGAGATAGCGGTCAAGTCGCCGCCCAGGTAATCCAGCTGGGAATCCAAAACATCAAAATAGGCGTTTTCCGCCGCAGCGGAGGAATTGTCCGCGATATCGCCGGTCAGCAGCATTGTGTCCACACGGAATTTGGAGTTAAACAGATCCCGGAAGGCAGTCGCCAACCGCCTGGAGGTGGTATCACCCACAGTGGCGATATGGATGTCGCTGAAGAGAGCGGATACCAACTTGGCATCCTGCTCCGGCATCAGCAGAAAATTGGTATAAGCTTTCTTCAGATACTCACAGAGCTTCTTGATCTTCTTAAATTCAGCGGGGGTCAATGTCTCGTATTGGGCAAGAAGCTCACTTACGGAGGTCTGCAGCGTCTGCTTCATTTCCTCCGTATATTCCTTGCCCAAAGCGGCCATACCGGTGTTGACTTCGTGGAGGATGCCGTTGAATTTGGCATCGTAGTAGCTGGCCTTAATATCGTCACCGCCGAGCTTGCGGCTGTAAATGGCGATATTGTCGATGTAACTGTTGCGCAGACCGTAATTGCCGTTGATATCCGCGCCGATGGTCAGCGTATTGGTGCCGATGCTGAGGCCTTCCATATCAGAGATCGTATCGCTGTGGATCAGGCTGTCGTCAATGTAGATCCGCAAATAGCCGTCCCGCTCCACGGTCATCACAAGCTGATGCCATCTTGCGTCGGTTGCACTTTGCGTTTTGGTTCCGTCAAGGCAGACTGTTTGTTGCGCGGCGGTGACATTGACGGCAAAGTACTGATACATATTCATCATAGCAGCGGTATAACCACTGTTTTCCACAGGGTCAGATTCGTCCCGGTTGGAGAAAAGGATGGTGCCTACAACACCGGAGGTCATATCGATTTTTGCGCCTTCCGTAGTTTTGCTGGCGCTGGTATACCATCGGTCCAAGCCGCCGCAAACACCCCGAAACCAGAGGGAGACGCTGAAATTATCGGTTCGCAGATCGAGATCCTGCACGCCGGAAAAATCAAAGGTGATGTAGCCGGCTTCTTCGCCAATGAAAAAGGCACCGGAGCCATCATAGCCACCGTCGCTCACCAAGTTGCCGCCCTGGACGGTGAGGCTGACGCCTTGTCCGGCGGTGTCTGTGGGCCAATTGCCGTTAAAATCCACGGAGGCTACCAGCGAGCTATCCTGGACGGCCGGGGGTTCCGTACTTTCCGGAAGGGTGGTAGGAGCGGTTGTGGTGGCGGCAGGGGACTGAATTGCCGGCGAAGCGCAGGCAGAAAGCAGCATTGTAAATAGCAACAGAAGGCAGAAAATACGAGTTTTCATTCTTTATTTCCTCACTTAACAGCCGAATTTTTCGGCGGCGGTTTTTAGCATTTCCCGAATGGGAAGATTATACGGACAACGGGTCTCGCAGACACCGCAGTCAATACAGTCGGAGGCAGTTCTTGCCAAACCGGCGTACCGGCCCCGGGCCCAATCCTCCAGTCCGTAACGGGAGAGATAACCTTCCATCAAAAACACGGCAGGAATGGGGATGCCCACAGAGCAGGGCGCGCAGTAGTTGCACCGGCGGCAGAAATGGGTGCCTAAATCCCTGCGAAGCTGTGCAATGGCGGCCGTTTCCGCTTGACACAGGGGCGTGCTGTCACAAACGGCTGCGATATTTTGCCGGATCTCCTTGGGCTCTGCCATACCGGGAATCACCACGGTCACATCGGGATTGGCGCAGACGAACCGCAGAGCCAGACTGGCATTCTCAATGGCACCGCCGGCCAAGGGTTTCATACAAACAAAGCCAATATTGCGCTGGGCGCACGCTTGGATGCAAGCTTCACCCTGGGTCTCCACGATGTTGTAGGGGAACATAATGGTTTCCACCCAGTCGAAATTCAGAGCTTTTTCGAATAGCTCCACCGCGTGCAGGGTGATGCCGATATGGCCGATCTTGCCGGCGTTTTTTGCTTCCAGCAAGGCCTCCAGTGCGCCGCCGGGAGCAACGACCTTAGCGATATCCGCTTCAGTGGGATTGTGGATCTGGTAAAGGTCGATATAATCAGTGCGTAGATTGCGAAGACTGGTTTCAATATCAGCGGCCATCGCTTCTTTCGTCCGGGCCATACTTTTGGTAGCCAGAACAAATTTATCCCGTATACCCTCCAGCGCCTCGCCCAAATAGCTTTCGCTGACGGTGTAGCCCCGGGCCGTGTCAATATAGTTGATGCCGGCATCCAAAAGCTGACGTATCAGCACTTTGGTGCCTGCGGCATCGATTTTTTGAATTGGAATACCGCCAAAGCCCATCCGGGAGATATTCAGCCCGGTTTTTCCTAAGATTCTGTACTCCATAGGGACTCCTTTATACAAGAGAAAAGCTATCTGGCAAAAGCTGTGTCAGGGTTCGGGTTTCGCAGCCATCCGGGGTGACCAGATAGATCAGGAAATCATCCCGGCAGAATTCCCGCATCACTTGCCGGCAAACGCCGCAGGGAGGAAACAGCCCGGTGATGACCCCATCCTTACCGCCGCAGACAGCAATGGATACAAAATCCCGCTGACCGTCATAAACGGCCTTGAAGAAGGCGGTGCGCTCAGCACAGTTTGTAGGGCTAAAGGCGGAATTTTCGATATTGCAGCCCTGGTAAACAGTACCGTCTGCGCACAGAAGAGCGGCACCGACTTTGTAGCCGGAGTAGGGGGCGTAGGCGTGCGTCATAGCCTCTTTGGCCAATTCACAAAGTTTTTCAGGTGTCA
The DNA here is from genome assembly GCA_964454215.1 of uncultured Oscillospiraceae bacterium. Taxonomy (GTDB): domain Bacteria; phylum Bacillota; class Clostridia; order Oscillospirales; family Oscillospiraceae; genus Faecousia. Next base: position 14,168 of record CAYVSU010000032.1, read on the forward strand.
TAGATCTTGTCCCTCCTTGGGATGGTTAGCGATTGTTTACATTGTATGATAAGCAATCATTTATCTTACACGATTTTTTCAGCAAAGCTCTTGCCGGGAGTGTCCAGCTTGACATTCAAAAGCTCTGCGATGGTGGCGGCAATATCCGCAAAGCTGGATCGTGTGCCGAGATCGACGGGCTTCACATGCTTGCCGAGAATCAGCAGGGGAACGAATTCTCTTGTATGGTCAGTGGTGGCGGCATAGCCAGGATCACAGCCGTGGTCGGCAGTGATCATTACAAGATCCTCATCTCCCAAAGTGGGCAGGAAATTGCCAAGCCAGGCGTCAAACTCCGAAAGAGCGTCCGCATAGCCGTCAATATCCCGGCGGTGACCGAAATTCATATCAAAATCCACCAAATTCACAAAGCACAGACCGGTAAAGTCCTGCGTCGCATAATTTGCCGTGTGGTTCATACCGTCGGCATTGGACTGGTTGTAAACATATTCTGTCATCCCCCTGCCGGCAAAAATATCGTGGATTTTACCTACAGCGATGCTGGCAAGTCCGGCTTCTTTTACGGCATCCAGCAGAGTTTTTTGAGCCGGCTCTAAGGAAAAATCGTGGCGGTTGGCGGTACGCTTAAAATTGCCGGGAGTGCCCACAAAGGGACGGGCAATGACCCGACCGACACCGTGCTTGCCCTGCAGGATCTTACGGGCGATGCGGCAGTATTCATAAAGCTGTTCTGGAGGAACGGTGTCCTCGTGGGCAGCGATTTGGAAAACAGAGTCCGCTGAAGTGTAGACGATCAGATCGCCGGTGCGCATATGCGCCTCTCCGTAGGCATCGATGACAGCGGTGCCGCTCCAGGGCGCGTTTGCCAGAACACCTCTGCCGGTTTCCCGGCGGAAGGGCTCCAGCACTTCCTCGGGAAAGCCTTCAGGGTAGGTAGGCAGGGGATCGGGGGATACGATGCCCGCGATCTCCCAATGGCCGATGGTGGTGTCCTTGCCCATACTCTTTTCTGCCAGCCGGGCATAGGCACCGGCAGGAATAGTGGCCTTTGGCAGACAGGAAACACCGTCAATATTGCCCAAGCCAGCGGCGATCATATTGGGTATGTGCAATTTTTGGGAAGTAGCGCAGGATGCCAAGGTGTTGACATCGACATCGCCGAACGCCTGGCTGTCCGGCATCCCGCCGATGCCGAAAGAGTCCAGAACAACTAAAAAAATACGTTTCATTTTGATACCTCCAATTGAGGGGGTTATTTATTCTCCATAGCCACAGCCACATCCAGCGCTACTTTCATCATTTGAGTGAAAGCGGTCTGGCGCTCGGCGGCGGAGGTTTCCACACCCTTAAGGACGTGGTCGGAAATGGTGCAGATGCAAAGACCCCGCTTGCCGTACCGGGCAGCATTCATATACAGGGCGGCGGCCTCCATTTCCAGGGCCATAACGCCCATCTTCTTCAGACCATAGACGCTGTCCAAACCCTCGGGAACACCGGCGTGGTCACCGTAGAACACATCGGAGGAATTGACATTGCCCACATGGTAGGTAGCACCGTTGGCCTGAGCAGCCTTGACGGCTTCACTCAGCAGTTCGTAGGAAGCGATGGGGGCAAAGGTGCCGGGCAGGTGGAACTGGTTCTGCCAGGCAGAGTCGGTGCAGGCACCCTGGGCGATGACGATATCATAGAGGTTGATGTGATCCT
>CAYVSU010000033.1:0-15742 GCA_964454215.1 uncultured Oscillospiraceae bacterium
TGGACACCATCCCCGACTGCTACAATGTCCTGGGCCACATCCACGACCTGTTCAACCTGGTGCCGGGCCGGTTCAAGGACTATATCTCCACCCCCAAGCCCAATATGTACCAAAGCCTGCACACCACCGTTATCGGCAAGCAAGGCATTCCCTTTGAGGTGCAGATCCGCACCTGGGATATGCACCAGACCGCTGAATACGGTATCGCCGCCCACTGGAAGTATAAGCAGGGCGGTGAGGGCAGTAACGAAAAGGACTTCGAGTGGGTTCGCCGGCTGTTGGAAAGCCAGCAGGAATCGGATCCGGAAGAATATGTTCAGTCCCTGAAGATCGATATGTTTGACGACGAGGTCTTTGTCTTTACTCCCAAGGGCCGCATTGTTTCCCTGCCCGCCGGTTCTACGCCGATTGACTTTGCGTATATGATCCACTCCGGCGTCGGCAATTCTATGATCGGTGCCAAGGTCAATAATCGGATCAGCGGCATCGACACTGCTCTGAAAAACGGCGATATTGTGGAGATTTTAACTTCCAAATCCGCCAAAGGCCCCAGCCGTGACTGGCTGAGTATCTGCAAATCCAATCAGGCCCGCACTAAGATCAAGCAATGGTTCAAAAAAGAAAAGCGGGAAGAAAATGTCGCCCACGGTCGTTCTTCCTTTGAAGCAGAAATGCGGCGGGTAGGTCTGCCGTTGAGCATCACAGTTGATCCGGAGATCGGTCCGCAGCTGCTGAAAAAGCTATCCTTCGATAACTGGGAGGATATGTACGCCGCTATCGGCTACGGCGGTCTGACCGCCACCAAGGCCGTAGGGCGAATCCGTGACGATATCAACCGGGCTGTCAAGAATCAGACAAACGACAAGCTGATGCAGCAGCAGACCCTGCTGCGGATCACCCCCGACCACGACCAAAAGAATCGCCACGCAGTAAACGGTGTCATCGTGGAAGACATTGATTCTTGTATGATCAAATTTGCTAAGTGCTGCACCCCCGTTCCCGGCGATGCCATCATCGGCTTTATCACTAAGGGCTTTGGCGTTTCCGTTCACCGGGCGGATTGCCCCAACACGCTGCACCGGGAGGATGCCATTCAGGCAGCCCGCTGGGTTCGCTGCCGCTGGGCAAGTGAAAATGACCAGCCCTTCGAAACCACACTGGAGTTGGACTGCATCACCCGTGACGGACTGCTTTTGGACGTTGCCACCGCAATGACCACCGCCCGGGTCCGGGTAAAGGAACTGTTTGGCAAGGATCTGCCCGGTGGCAAGAGCGTTTTTACTGTCAAATTTGAAGTCAAGAATGTTCAGGAGCTGGATTCCATCCGCAAACGACTCATCAACATCCGGGACGTCGTGGGTTCCAGAAGAGGACAGAATTAGTAACAAACTGTGGTTTATTGCGCGATTTTTGGGGTCGCTGTGGGTGTCGCCTGCCATATCATTGCCCGTCCGTCTTCATTTTGCGGCACCCTAAACAATCATTCGAAAGGAAATATGCCTATGCGTGCAGTCTTAATAAGAGTGAATTCCGCCTCTGTTGCTATCGACGGGGAAACCGTTGGCAAGATCGGTAAAGGTTTTCTTATTCTGCTGGGCGTCGGTCCCAACGATACCGAAAAGGAATGCCGCTTCCTGGCGGAAAAAGCACTGGGTCTGCGGATCTTTGAAGATGAGAACGGGAAAATGAATCTGGGTTTGGACGCGGTAAAGGGCGAAGTGCTGGTGGTCAGTCAGTTCACCCTTTACGGCAACTGCCGCAAGGGTCGCCGCCCCAGTTTCACAGATGCTGCCAGCCCCGAGCTGGGCAACGCTTTGTATGAAAAATTCCTCGTCATTTGTGAAGAATTAGGTTATCCCCCGCAGCACGGCCGTTTTGGCGCAGATATGAAGGTAGCATCGGTTAATGACGGACCTGTGACCCTGATTTTGGATACCGATCAACTTATGAATGAACCCAGGAGATAAGCTATGATCAAAATTGACACTATGGCACTGGGCGCTTATCAGACCAACTGCTATATTGTATATGCAGAAGGCAGCAGCCGCTGCGTAATCATTGATCCCGGTTATGATGCTGCGGTCATTAAAACCCATTTGCTCGCCCACCGTCTGACACCTGAAGCCATTTTGCTGACTCACGGACATTTCGACCACGTGGGTGCTGTCCGGGAACTGGCGATGGACTTTGACTGCAAGGTTTTTTTGCACCCCCAGGATCTCTCTATGCCGCCAATGATGACAAACGGCCCCCTTTACTATACAGATACTTATGCCGATGCCGCCCTTTCCCTTGCCGGTCTTACCGTCCGCATTCTTCACACACCGGGACACACCCCCGGCTCTGTATGCTTGATGGTGGAAGACAATCTTTTTTCCGGCGATACACTGTTTGCCGGTTCCTGCGGACGCACCGATCTGCCAGGTGGCGACTGGGCAACCATCCTGCGCTCCCTGAAAAGCTTGGCTTCCTTGCCGGAGAACTACCGGGTCTTTCCCGGTCACGGTGGGGATTCTACCCTGAATGCTGAACGGAAATATAACCCTTACCTTCGATTCTGATTTGAGGAAACTCTATGAAACTGACACTTGTCGGTCACGAAGACCGTTACGCGGTGGAGCAGCTTCTGATGGCGCTGTTCGCCACCTCCAGCGATGGTGAAGCGGTTTCCGCCCTGCACCGGGGCAAAATCTGGCTTACCGCCACCGCGAAAATCACACGCTGTGGAAAAACCGTCACCGCCTGCCGCCGATTAAAGGCACAGGAGGAGACGGTTCGTCTGCGCAGACGCATTTTGCAGCAAAGCCTGTACGCCGCAGCGATCCCCTTTTTGGATACTGTTCCCGCCTGGGGCGCGCTGGCCGGCGTCCGCCCCACCAAAATCACAACCAAACATATTTTGGAAGGCGGCTGCCCAAAATCGGCAGAAAAGCTGCTGAAAGATGTGTACTATGTATCCGAAGAACGACGGAAACTGGCTGTTGATTGCTCGATCTCCACGGTCAATGCCGCCAAACTGCTGGATAAAAACGATATTTCTCTGTACATTGGCATTCCCTTCTGCCCCACTCGGTGCACTTACTGTAGCTTTGTCAGCCGTTCTATCGGCAAGCGGACACAACTTTTAGAGCCCTATCTCCAGGCGCTGCACCGGGAAATTTCCCACACCGGAGAATTGCTGAAAAACTCCGGGAAGATGATCCGTACTGTCTACATCGGCGGTGGCACCCCAACCACCCTTTCCGCAGAGCAGATGGCCCGACTTCTGGATGCCGTTTATGAATCCTTTGACCTCAGCCGCTGCATCGAGTTTACCGTAGAAGGCGGCAGGCCCGATACACTGAGTGAGGAAAAACTGCGTATGATCCGTCATCACGGTGGGGATCGGATGAGCATCAATCCCCAAACAATGGAGGATTCTGTCCTCCGGGCCTGCGGCAGACCCCATACAGGAAACGATGTGCTGCAAGCATATGCCTGGGCAAAGGACGCGGGGTTTCGGGACATCAATATGGATTTGATTGCAGGACTGCCCACAGACGATTTTGACGGTTTTCGCCGCTCTGTGGACGCAGTGGCCGCTTTGTTGCCTGCCAACATCACAGTCCACACCCTCGCCCTAAAAAAAGGTGCCGACCTCTTTGAAAAGCGGGACGCCCTGTCCACCGCGGAGGATGTGACTAAAATGGTGGACTATGCGAACCGAACCCTGCGCAGGTTGGGCTACAAGCCCTATTATCTGTACCGGCAGAAATATATGTCCGGCTCCTTTGAAAATGTGGGCTGGAGCAAAGACGGCAGAGATTGCCTTTACAATATCTATATGATGGAGGAACTGCACACCATCCTCTCTTTGGGTGCCGGCGGTATGAATAAGGTGAATTTTTCCGACGGCAGTCTGCAGCGGTTCCATAATCCAAAGTTCCCGGAGCAATATATTGAAATGATCGACTCTGTCCTACGGGAAAAAGACGAACTTTTCGCTTTAATGAAAGGTGGTATCTGATTTGGATACTTTGATCTCCAATGTCACAGCTGTGACTATGAATGAGCGTATGGATGTGCTTTTTGGCGCATATCTTGGTATCAAAGACGGTAAAATTACTTACATTGGTCAAAGTGCTCCCCAAGAGCAACCCAAAACCATTGTGGATGGCACCGGTATGGTGGCGATCCCCGGTCTTGTGAACTGCCACACCCGGCTGGCCGCCACTGCTATGCGCAGCTACTGCGATGACCTGAGCGGCACAGAATCCTTGGAACAGCAGCTGAAAAAGGAAGCCAAAATGGACAGCCGCTGTGCCAAAGCTGCAGCGCTATTGGCCATTGCTGAGTGCCTGCGATTCGGCATCACCTCGGTTTCTGATCTTTACTACTATCCCAATGCCACTGCAGAAGCAGCTGCCGAAGCAGGCATTAAGGCAAATATTGCCCTGTCCGCTTACCGATTTATCGATCAAAATGAAGATTTCGATTTTGAGACTGATGAGCAATGCCAGGAACTGCGCAGGGTAACAGAAAAATGGCACGGCCACGATAACGGCCGCATCAAAATTGATGCCGGCATTCACGCCGAATATACCAGCAACTATAAGCTTTGGGAAGCCCTGGCGGGTTACGCCAGCGAGCAGAAGCTGGGCTTCCAGCTCAATTTGGCACAGAGTCAGCAGGAAGTGGATTCCTGTCTGAACCGGACAGGCCTGACGCCCGGTGAGCTTTTGGGTTGCCACGGCATCTTCCATCTGCCAGTCACTGCCGCCGGCTGCGGTTACCTGTCCGACGAGGATATGGCAATGCTGGGCAAAAAGAAGGCCACTGTGGTTGCTACACCCATCGCTGCCGCAAAAAACGGCGCACAAACCGCAAATGTTCTGGGCTGTGTCAAAGCCGGTATGAACGTGGCACTGGGTACCGGCAGTGCTGTGGACGCAGGCAATTTGGATCTGTTTGAAGTGATGCGCAGTCTTTCGCTGAATGCCCGGCAGCAGGGTGCTTTTCTGCCCGCTTCCGCTGTTTTGATGATGGCAACCACCTGCGGCGCCAGAGCCCAGGGCCGTGCCGATTCCTGCGGTATGATCAAAGAAGGTTTTGACGCAGATCTGTGTCTCGTGGACTTCTCCGCACCCCACCTGATGCCCTGCCATAATGTTTTGAACGGTCTTACCTACAGCGCAAAGGGCGGCGATGTTGCGATGACTATGGTACGGGGCAATATTCTCTACCAAAACGGTCAGTTCCCCACCATTGATCTGAAATTCGTTGTAGAAGAACTGACGAACTACGCCATCCCCAAGCTGTTTGCAGATGATAAGGAGTAACCGCTATGTCTGAACCCAAAAAGCAATCCTTCCTTCACGGCACGATGCTGCTGGCAATGAGCACTGCCATCGTCAAACTCATTGGTGCCTTCTATTCCATTCCCCTCAATGCCATCATCGGCGAGCAGGGTTTTGGTTACTATTCCACGGCTTACGAAATCTACACCGTACTTCTGATGATCTCCACTGCCGGTCTTCCCGTTGCTATGAGCCGGATGATCTCCGCCGCCAGCAGCCTGGGCAACTACAAGCAGGTCCGGAAGATCTATACAGTAGCCCGGACCATATTCCTGACGCTGGGCCTTGTGGGTGCATTGCTGATGACCGGATTCAGCAAACAACTGGCTGCCTTTCAGGAGCAGCCAGACGCCTGGACATCCATCGCCGCATTGGGTCCCAGCTGCTTTCTCATTTGTTTGATGAGTACTTACCGGGGCTTCTTCCAGGGCCAAGGCAATATGTCTCCCACCTCGGTCTCCCAGGTGCTGGAGGCTGTCTGCAAACTGGTTGTCGGTCTGGCTGCGGCGGTACTGATCCTTTACTACACCCATAACTACGCATATGCCGCCGGCGGTGCCATTTTGGGCGTGACTATGAGCTGCCTGCTGTCCAGCGTATATCTGAACCGCTGCTTCCGCAAAGCCTTTAAGGATCTTCCTGCCTCCTGCGAAGAAACGGAGTCCGGTAAAACCATCGCCAAGACGCTTTTGGCCATTGCCATTCCCATTACCATCGGTTCTGCAGGTCTGCAGATCCTCACCGTTTTGGAAACCAAGATCTATATGAGCCGTCTGCTACAGACCCTGACCCAGCAACAGGCTGACATTCAGAAGGGTATCTACAATTTCACCCAAAAGATCTTCAATATGCCCTGCGCTTTCATTACGCCCATCACCATCAGCGTGATCCCCGCCATCACAGCGCAGATCACCCAAGGGCAGACGGCGGAAGCCAAAGCGACAGAAGAGTCTGCCGCCCGGGTCACCGGTCTGATCAGCGCCCCCTGTGCTGTAGGTCTGGCCGTCTTGGCTGGCCCGGTCACAGGTTTGCTGGGCGGTTACACCGGTGAACGGCTGGCCCTTTCCACCTCTTTGATGGCAGTTTTGGGCATCTGCGTTATTTTCAATGCCCTGGTGCTGTTGACCAACGCCATTATGCAAGCTCACGGTCACGTAACACTGCCGGTGGTGAATATGTTCATTGGCGGCATTTTGAAGCTGGCTGCCGTATTCATTCTCACTGGCAATCCGGAGATCGGTATTTTGGGCACCCCCATCGGCAGCCTGATGTGCTACATTTGCATTACCGTTTTAAATCTGTTCTCTATGAAAAAAGTGCTGCCGAACCCCCCGGCCATTCTGCGTGGAATTGGCCGCTCCGTCCTTGCGGCGCTGATTATGGGCATCGTAACTTTCGGCGTGTATCAGGGGATCCTGTGTTTGTTGGGCGAGGGCACCAGTCGGATCATTACCTGCGGCGTTCCCATTATGGTGGGTGTCCTGGTATATGTTGTGGCTGCAGTGAAACTGCGAGCCATTACACGGGAAGACTGCTTGCTGCTGCCAAAAGGCGAAAAAATTGCGAATTTGCTGAAATTATAAAAATATTCCTTGATTTTCATTGCAAATTGTGTTAGTTTTAATTTGTCTTAAGAATAAAAGAAGAGAGGATCCATTTATGAATAAACCCGAACTGATCGCCGCTGTTGCTGAAAATGCAGGCGTAACCAAGAAAGACGCCGAGCGCGTTATCAATGCTACCGTCGATGCCATCACCAAAGCCCTTGCAAACGGCGAAAAGGTGCAGCTGTCCGGCTTTGGCGTTTTCGAAGCTAAGAACCGGGAAGCCCGCGTGGGCCGCAATCCCCACACCAAGGAGGCCATTGAAATCCCCGCTACCCGGGTGCCTGTTTTCAAAGCAAGCAAAAACCTGAAGGATGTTGTCGGTAAGTAATGCGTCTGGATAAATATCTGAAAGTATCCCGGCTGATCAAACGCCGCACTGTCGCCAACGAAGCCTGCGATAATGGCCGCATCAGTGTCAATGGCCGGGTGGTCAAGGCCAGCTATGATGTTAAGGTGGGCGACCGGATCGAAATCACCATGGGTTCAAGAACCGTAGCGGTGGAAGTTCTGCAGGTGGCAGAAGTCGTGAAAAAAGACGATGCCTGCGCTATGTATAAGCAAGTTTAAAAGAGAGGAGCGAATGCTCCTCTCTTTTTATGATGTTCGTTACGGGGCGGTGTAGCCCATTTCCGCATCCACCTGGGGGAGGTACTCCGCTACGCACTGCTTCATCAGATCCAGCGTGCGGATCATCGTGCCATCAGCATTCCACATAGTGGTATCATAATCGTAATAAGGCTGGGGCACGCCGCCGGTAAAATCTTCAAATGTATTCCAGATATTCTCTTCAGAAAGGACGCCTTCACGCAGTTCGGCATAGCGCACCTTCAGTTCATCAGCGAAACACGCACGGAGTTTTGCCCAAATGGCATTTTCGCTCTGGCAAGTGCCGACCGCAATATCCGACACAGTCTCCTTGCCATCCCACTGGATCCCCCACAGGGAATCCAGATCATACAGCGCAGGCGCCCAGACCTGCCCGTCATAGGTGACAAGAAGCAGATTGTTGTCCATATTGTCCTGCGCATTGGATACCATCACATAACAGTAGTAATTCAGACAAGCATCCAGATCCAGATACTCGTGGAAATGCTCCCGGAACTCCTCTTCTGTAGAATCAGCAATAAAGCGGTAGAGCCGGTCAAACTTTTCAAAAGCGACTGTCTCATCAGCGCCCACTTCCACGGACCATTCCGTGTCCTTCTCGTAGTTCTCGCTCAAAAACTGGCATCCGGCCAGCGGACCTTCGCCGCACATAACGATATGATTCTCGTTGGTTTCGTCCATGCCGAACATCCACGCGCTCTTGGGGATACACCAAGTATACATACCCACAGGCTCACCATTGATGACCACCCAAACAGGAATGCCGTCGATAGAGCCACCGTTAGGTGCCTGCGCCAGCACGCCGTATTCCTTGTTCATCTGGCCTGCTAATCTGGCAGAGACCACATTGCCTGCATGGGTGGGATCAATGTAATTGGCCTTCCAGCAGAACTCCGTTTGTTCTCCCCAGTAATCCATAACCGTCATCGAGCCGTCCAGAATGTTTACAGTGAAATTTTTCTTGTCGTAAGCCAAAGAGCTGCTGCCCTGAGGTTTGATGGCGATTGTGTAATCGTAGTTTTTACCATCCGCACCTTCCCAACGCATTGTGCCCACACGAACATCTTCCTTGCCGGCCCATTCACCGGGCTTGACCTCCACGCGGATCACCGGCAAATACTGATGCCCAATCTGACCGGGATCCAGAGCGATCTCCGGATCCAGCGTTTCACCGGGCACATATTCCGTTGTGGGGGGTGTTTCCGTATTGCCGGGCAGTGTGGTGGGTTCCGTTTCCGGCACAGAGTTGACCTTGCCGATCAGTATACTCACCTGATCTTTCAGCTCCGCAATATTTTTCTTTAAGCCGGAGATCTGCCCGCCCATCAGAAACATAGAGATGAAAACGCTGATCACCAATACCCACGCAACGATCTGCAGCCAGGGCATCGGTTTCTTTTTTTGTGCGACCTTTTCTGCATCTTTAGCCGCCGGTGCCATATTGTTCTCCTTTCCCAAGAGCCAATCCACGCTGACATCAAACAGCCGGCTCATTTCCAGTAATTTATCGATCTCCGGAAGCGTGGCATTCTGCTCCCAGCGGTAAACCGACTGGCGGGACACCCCAAGCCGCTCGCCGAAAGCCTCCTGGGTCAAATTCATTTCCTTGCGCTTTTGCGCGATGCGTTTGCCTGTGGTCATACCATCGCCTCCTTTTGCTGGAATTATATCAAAATTCTGAAGTAGTTGTCTACCAACCAATGTGATATTCGCAAAAAACTTTCTTTTTTGCATGTAACGCCACGGTTTACATACAAAAAAGAGGGGCTTTCGCCCCTCTTTCACCGATTGATTTGTTGACAGAGCTTGTCCAGAAGATTCCGCAGCGGCACAAACAGCAGCAGCGCAATGAGAAAATTGCCGCCACAATGCAAAAGATCAAAGGGAATGCCCGAGATCCACTTTGCAAGCGCATAGCCAAAGCCGCCAATGAACACATCCACAATGGCACACAGCGCGCCGAAAGCCAGACCAAACACACCGGAAGTCAGCGCCCACACCAGCGGATGGGTCTGCTTTCTCATCAAGATCGCGATGACCGCCAAAATCGCCCATACATACAAATAGTACACATTCCACAGACTGAATCCGTAAAACAGGATCTCCATCACCACAAAGGTATACACCGCGTACAGGCTCTTCCAGCCAAAGGTCACGGCAAACAGCATCACAAGCAGGCTCACCGGCTCAATATTGGGCAACGGTCCCATAACCACCTGCAAAGCGAATATCAGCGCTCCCAGCACACCGAACAATACAGTTTCCAGAATGGTCAGTTTCACTTTTCTCTTATCCAATCGTATACACCAACTTATAGACAGCACCGTCAGTGATGGGGGTATCAAAAATACCTGTTACCGCATACTCCCCATCTATATAGAAGGCCCAGTAGCTTTTGTTTTCGCTCCAATCCGCTTTTTCACCGTCTACGGTATGAAACATTCCGGCATCCGCGCCCTCCGAACAGATAATCCCTTCTTGTTCCAGAAAACCGCCCAGTTTTTTTGCAGTGGTTACATATTCAAAGGTTTTTTCCGTTCCGTCAGCATGGACAACAACGACAGTAATTGCCTTTGATCCATTCAAAAACGCGGGGCGGGCTACAAACCAGATAACCGCCATAACGGCCACCAGCACCACTACAGCAACTACTGCGAGAATTAGTTTTTTGTTTTTCATAATCGTTCCTCCTAAAAACAATGAGGCTGCGGCACCAAAATTGGTGCCGCAGCCGGTTTTCTGCGACAAACGCAACATCCTGTAATACGCGCAGGATGTGGGGAAAAGTCCATTCCGTAGGTCTTCTGACTTATGCTTGCAAGGCTGGGATCCTTGCGGTGCGCTTTGCCTTCCCAGGAAAACCCCAGTGACTGACTTTCGTCATTCAAGCGCGCCATAGGCACATACAGCGGCGGTACCGTCCGGGAATTGCACCCGGTTATCTTGTTCAGCGCGGCCGGTTCATCGCCGGACACGCCACGGAACTTCTATCCAGTTGTCGAGGGTATTTTATCACGCAGGCTCAGGAAAGTCAAGGATCAACAGCAGAAAACCCCATTGCCGCCGCAGCAGAACATCTGTGCCAAATAGCACAAGCATAGATTGGCACAGGGGCTTCCGCCCATAGTAAATCCCCGGTAAGCACCGGCCCGCTGGCGATAAGCCGCGCCGCCGTTTTGGATTTGCTGCAGGGTCTGCAAATACAGCTGATTGTCCGGCTCCATAGATACCGCCTTGCGGATATGTTCCAGCGCCGTGACCTGATTGCCCAGACCATCATTTGCCAGGGCGCTGATATAGTACCATTGGGCATTTTTGTTTTTCGAATTGCTCAGGGCATTCAGTGCTTCCTGGAATCTGCCCATCTGCACATAGCGATATGCCGCAGTTTGATACTGGTCGCCCTGCTCGGATTGGGTTTGCGTCCGCTGCTGATAGCCGCCAAAGCCAAAGGGGTCATAGCCATAACCGCCGTAAGCGCCATAGCTGCCCTGCCCCGCCTGACCGGCGGTTGCTTTTTCAGGATTTTTGATCTGCTCGTAGGCGGCGTTGACCTCCTGCATCTTTTGGGCAGCCACCTTATCTCCAGGGTTCAGGTCCGGGTGATATTTTTTAGCAAGCCGGCGATAGGCCTGCTTGATCTCTTCGTCCGAGGCATCCGGGCTGACACCAAGGACTTTATATGGATCTTGGATCATTCCCCTTCCTCCTTCGTTTTCTTCCTTCTAAAGCTGCACCAAACGCCGCTGTAAAGAATATTGTCCAGCAGCGCCTTGTCCTGCACCAGCGGCAGCCGCTCAAAGGCATCCGTACAGCGGCCCATTGCCAGCACCAAATACTCCTGCCAGTGCTCCCAATCCGCTTGGGCATCCAGCAGCCGCAGAGGATTGTATTTTTGTTTTTTCTCATCCCGGCGATAGTCCACCACTGCATCCGCCAAATAGATAAACCGTCCCAAGGACATTCCCAACTGCCGCAATGTTGGGGTCCAAAGATCCTCTTCATAAACCATCAACTCTGCCATCAGTTCGCCAAAGCAGTTGGCAGGCTCGTCGGGATTGGCACAGTTTTCCCGTTCCAGTTCACTGAGACGGGTAATACAGCCGGAAATTGCCTCACATTGCCGGGGATATCGGACAGCAATTCCGTCATACTGCTTCTGCAAAATATTCGCCATAGTCTTTGCAGACCGCTTACGGTCATCCTGCCAGTCGTCCAGGCAGTTATAGTACGCCAGCGCCACATTCATATCCGCAGCGTAGCGGATGTATACATTGTCAAGCCAGGGCTTTTTCTTCGCCGGGTGCGCCATACAGCGGTTGCACCCCGCCGTTTCCTCCGGCTCATACAGGCTCATCAAAAGCAACGCCAAAAACGCCATATCATAGCTCAGCACCAGCCGGCTCATTTGGGATGACTGCTCCCGGATCCGGCGGCAAATACCGCAATATACCGCATTATAACGAGCCTTCTGCTCTGAATTCAATTCTTTGATGTTGGCAGTAACAAATCCGAACACCGGCCATCCCTCCTTTTTCTGTATATAATATCAAAACTTTGTGAACTGACCGTAAACATTCCAAAAATTTACATTTACAAAATATTGGGGGTTAAAACGCTTGGCGCAGAAACAATTATTTGCCCTTCTGCCGCCGCATCAGCAGGAAATTGGCAGCACCGCCATAGAACAGGATGGACAGGCAGAAATACAGCCACAGCATACTCAGCGCAACCGCGTAAACAGACCCGAACACATTGGAATAGCTGGGAAAATTTTCTACATAAAAGGAAAACAGCTTGGAAAACACCGTCCATCCCAAAGATGCCAGCACCGCCCCGGGAATGCTCTCCGAAAAGCTGTTTTTCCGGTTTGGCAACACCATATACATTGCCGTAAACACGCCGCTTTGCAGCAAAAGCATCAAAAGCAACCGAAAATCCACCACATCTGCCAAAAACAGACCAAGCCCGCTGCGGGCAGGCGGCAGCCGCTCCAGCAGTGTTCCGCCAAACACGTTCAGCACCAGTGTCAGCAGCAGAACCAGCAAGAACAGAAACATATATAAAACACTAATTGTTCTGGTGTGCCAATAGCCCCGATTTTCATCCACATCATAAATGGCGTTGAGCCCCAGCAGCAGACCGTAGATCCCCTTGCTGGCCGCCCAAACCGCACCTGCCGCGGAAACGGAAACCACCGCCGCAGAAGTATTGGCATAGGTGCTGATCACCAGCTCCTCTGCCGCCGGAATCAGCACCTCCGGCAAGAATCCTGCCAACAAGTCCAAGAGATCCCGGGCATCCAGCTGTGTATAGCGCAGGATACCTAAAAGCACCACCAGCGTAGGAAAAACAGAAAGAATGATAAAATAGCCCGCATTGGCCGCGTGCCGTGGAATCTGCATTTTTTGCACATCTTCTACGAATGCCACTGTTTTGCCTATGATTCCACCCTTTGGTAACCGGTTCATAGCTTCCACCCCCGCCTATATCCTATGCAGAAAAGTGGAAAATAAAAACGCAGCGCCCACAGCCCGATGGGCAGTGGGCGCTGAAGTGTGGTTATTCCGCAGAAATCAGGTAGTAATAAACCGGCTGACCGCCCCGGAGCAGATTCACGTCTGCATCAGGACAGATCTCGGCGAACAGATCCGCTGTCTTCTGAGCATGCTTCTCCTTGACGTCTTCGCCATAGTAAATGGTGATGTATTCCTTACCAGCATCCCGAACCTTTTCCGCCAAAGACTTCAAAAGCACCTTGATATCCTTGCTGGTACCAAACAGAGCGCTGCCGTACAGCGCCAGATAGTCGCCTTCTTTAATATCGTGGCCGTCAAAATCGGAATTCCGGGCAGCATAGGTGATTTGCATAGTGTCAACGGTGGCCAGTGCCTCCGTCATAGCCTCCACATTCTCCTCTTCGCTTCCCTCAGGATTGAAGCTGAGCATTGCGGTAACGCCCTGAGGAATGGTCTTACTGGGGATCACGATGACCTTCTTGGGAGTCAATGCATCCACCTGCTGGGCTGCCATAATGATATTCTTATTGTTGGGCAGCACATAGACCGTTTCTGCAGGGACTTTATTGACCACTTCCAGAATATCCTGCGTGCTGGGATTCATAGTCTGACCGCCGGAAATGAGGCCGTCCACACCCAAGTTCTCGAAGACTTCGGAAATACCATCGCCTACGCAAACAGAAACGACGCCGCAGGGCTTTACTGCTTCTGCGATCTTCGGTGCTTTTTCTGCCTCGGTCAGCACCTTCTCCGTATGTTGCAGGCGCATATTTTCGATCTTCACCGTAACAAAGGAGCCGTATTCAATGGCTTCATGCAGGGCTTTGCCGGGATCGTTGGTATGCACGTGGACTTTGATGATTTCCTCGTCATCCACCAACACCAGGCTGTCGCCCAGGCTATCCAAAAAGTCACGGAGCTTCTCAGGATCATTATCGTTCTCCCGCTGGATAATGAATTCTGTACAGTAGGTAAAGGTGATATCGTCGGTATCAAAATCGCTGAAATCGGCAGACTCTCTGACTTCTTCACCAACGCCCTCAGGCACGATGATATCCTCACCCTGCAGCGCCAGCAGAATTGCCTCCAAAGCAACCAGCCAGCCCTTGCCGCCAGCATCCACAACGCCAGCTTTTTTCAGCACGGGATTCTGATTGACGGTATTGGCCAAAGCAACCTTGGCTTCAGCAATGGCTGCCTCGTGGACAAATTCAATGTGATTATTTTCCTTTGCTGCCTGTCTTGCCTTGGCTGCAGCCAGTCGGGCAACGGTCAGCACGGTTCCCTCTGCGGGTTTCATAACCGCCTTGTAGGCGGAATCTACGCCTTCCTGCAGTGCTTCTGCCCACAGGACACCGTCACAGTTCAGGTTGCCTTTCAGCTTCTTGTTGATGCCCTTAAACAGCAGGCTCAGAATAACGCCGGAGTTTCCTCTGGCACCACGCAGAGTGGCAGAAGCCACAGTAGCTGCCGCCTTTTCCAAAGTGGGGTCCTCCACCTTCCGCAGATCTGCGGCGGCGGCATTGATGGTCATAGACATATTGGTTCCTGTATCGCCGTCCGGCACAGGGAACACATTCAGGTCGTTGAGTGCCTGCTTATTGATTTCGATAGCAGCGGCCGCATTGATGACCATTCTGCGAAAATCGGCACCGTTAATCGTCTGTTTCAATTCTTTCTACCTCCGAATTATCAACCGATCACCATAGAATCGATATAAACATTCACCGCACGCACAGCTGTGCCGGTGCTTTTGTTCACCACGTAGCGGACTTCCGAAATAATGGAGTTCGCCACAGCGGTCAGATTTACACCGTTGTCCACAATGATATGAAGATCGATGGAAATGGTGCCATCCTCGTGGAATTCCACGTGGACACCCTTGGATGCGGATTCCTTGCGCAGCAGGTGATACACACCGTCCTTAACGCTGCGGGCAGCCATACCCTTCACGCCAAAGCAGTTGGATGCCGCGGTACCGGCAATATCGGTATATACGCCGGTGCTGACATTGATGCTGCCGCTTTCAGTTTTCTGGCGGATCATAAGATTACCTCCTGATTATCGTGGGGATCAGACCATACTCTCTTCCCAGCAGGAAGGTGCAGTCAGACCCATCATTTTCACTACTGTGGGCGCTACGTTTGCAAGGCCGTAGGCTCCGTCTTTCAGATTCCAAACCTGATCCTTATCATAAATAATGAAAGGAACCGCATTCAGCGAGTGGGCCGTGCGGACAGAAGTCTTGCCCTTCTTGGTTTCCGTCATCTGGTCTGCATTGCCGTGGTCGGCGGTAATCAGCACGGTGTAGCCGTACTTGTCAGCCGCTTCCAGAATTGCCTTCAGACCGTTATCCACACACTCCATTGCATAAACAACCGCATCCATCACGCCGGTATGGCCCACCATATCGCCGTTGGGATAGTTGCAGCGCAGGAACTGGAATTTTCCGGAAGCCATCGCCTCCACCATCTTTTCAGTGATCTCCTTGGACTTCATTGCAGGAGCCTGCTCAAAGGGGATCACATCAGAAGGGATCTCCTCGTACACTTCCAGTTCTTCGCAGACCTTGCCGGAACGGTTTCCGTTCCAGAAATAAGTCACATGACCGTACTTCTGGGTCTCAGACAGGGCATACTCGTGGATGCCAGCTTCGCATAGCACTTCTGTCAGC
>CAYVSU010000034.1:0-15510 GCA_964454215.1 uncultured Oscillospiraceae bacterium
TGTCCAAGTGGATGGATGGCTATCTGGACTTCAAGGCAGGCAAGTGCATGAAGGTAGTTATGCATCCCTGGGATGAGGAGTAATTTATAATGGCGCATATTCAGCTCCCTGTTGCCAAGGAACTTAATTGCGATGTGCTGGTAGTAGGCGGCGGCTGCGCAGGCCTTTCTGCAGCAGTTTGCTCTGCCCGGCACGGCGCTCACACCATTCTGGCGGAGTTCAATGGCAATTTGGGCGGCACGGCCACTTCCGGACTTGTGGGTCCGTTTATGACCTGTTCCAATCCCGACGGCAGCGTTCAGCTGATACGTGGCTTCTTTGACGAGTTTGTTACCCGTATGGCGGACAAAGGTGGTGCTATTCATCCTATGAAAATGCCGCCCCAGGGTGGAAGCCTCTCCGCTTACCGAACCAAAGGGCACAATAACTGCACGCCTTTTAGTGCAGAGACCTATAAGCTGGTTGCAGAAGAAGTCTGCAAGGAAAGCGGTGTTGAGCTTCTCTACCATACGATGTTCATTCATTCTGAAACTGTGGATGGGGAAGTGAAGGCGGCCTACTTTGCTACCAAGGCAGGCATTTATAAGATCGCTGCAAAAGTTTTTATCGACTGTTCCGGCGACGCAGATTTGGCTTATGCCAGCGGCGTCCCCACAATTTACGGTGATAACGGCGATGAAGTGCAGGCAACGACCCTGTTCTTTAGTATTCGGGGCGTGGAAAAGGACAAGCTGGACAGCTATATGTTTCATATGGATGACCAGCGTAAGAAGTTTTTTGTCGATGAGATCATCGCAGAGCGTGAAGCGGGCAATTATCCCAGCTACCGCGCCAAAATCCAGTTCTTTGAGATCATAGGCGGGGTCTGGCTGGTGAATATGACCCAAATCGACGATGTGAATGGCCTTGTACCCGAGGAAGTTACAGCAGCGGCTATCGAGGGTCGTCGCCAGATTGCGTATATCTTGAAATTTTTGCGCAAGTATGTTCCCGGCTGCGAGCATATTGAGCTTGTAACAAGTGCCTCTACACTTGGTGTCCGGGAGACACGCCGGATCATCGGCGAGCATATCGTGACGCAGGATGATGTGGTAAACGGTGTTCGTTATGAGGACTCTGTCTTCTGCTGCGCCAGCTCTCTGGACCTACACAAGAAGGACTATGTCCACTACATCCCCACCAAGGAAGATCATTACTTCATTTCCTATCGGGCGCTGCTGCCTCTGAATATTTCCAATATGCTGGTGGCAGGCCGCTGTGCCTCCACGGAGCGGACTGTTATGGGTGCGATTCGTGTGATGCCCCCTTGTTTTGCTATGGGTCAGGCTGCCGGTACGGCGGCTGCCATTGCTGCGAAGACCGGCGTCAGCCCCAAAGTAATCGACACCAAGGAATTGGTCGACACATTGGTTGCGGATGGCGTATATCTGCCTGAAAAGTAAATAATTTGAAAACTCCTCGCGTTTGCGAGGAGTTTTTGTTGCATTACGACGAAAAATGGGTTATTTTATAGAACAAGGAGGCGATGGTATGAAAAGGTCTACATTGATCATTTTGTGCGTGACTATGCTGTTTCTCCTGGCTTCTTGCGGCGCAAAAGCGCAGCCTGCGGTTACTACGACTCCACCGCAGACAACCATTCCGCCGGAAACCACGTTGCCTCCTGATACTACAGCGTCGCCACAGACCACAAAGCCTACGGAAACAGAGCTGAGGCCTCAGCGTTTTCATTACGATCCCTATCTGGTAACTGCTGAGGCGATGGCATCCCTGGGGGATAATTATGCCCTTTACTGTGATATGGTGGAATCTGTCATAAATTATGATGGCAAGATCAGTGGTTTCGAAAGTGAACAGCATTTTATAGATATGTGGGGGATCCTTCTGAACGAATTTACCCCTGCACCAAAACTCGTTACGACCTATAAGACCTCCGATAATCCATACGATTATACTGCGGGCACGGTTCAGCTCCGCTTTGAATTGAGCCGGGAAGAACACGATCAGGTTTTGTTTGATTTCGAGAAGAAGATCAACGATATTCTCTCTGCTGTGGATTATGATGACGGCGAAGTGGAGATCACGGCAAAACTGTACCACTATGTCAGTTACCGTGTGGGGTACGCAATGGCGTATGACACGCTGTATGACAGAATAATGAATGATGTGGGCATCTGCGGGGACTATGCTTCCTATTTGGAAATTCTTCTGAATTATGCCGGTATCGAGTGCTTGCTGGCTAGTGGATATGGTGCAGGCGTGGATCACAGTTGGGTCATAGCGAAACTGGAGGGCGAGTACTACCATTTTGACCCCACCTGGCAATCTGGCTTTCCGGAATGGTACTGGTTCGCTGTGGACGATGATCTGCGGTATGATAGCCTGGTGACAGGCTGGCTGGAAGCTTACCATATGGGCATAGAGCCTGGACCGATGGACCGGACTGGACTGAAGCTGAGCGGCTTTTGGAATTATAGTACTGGAAGATATGAGCTGCCTCCGAACTGCCCCGAAACATTCCGTGAGGGTATCCGAAGCAGCGATGTTGAGCCTTGGAACTGGCGTTGATAAATTAAAATAACCATTGATGGAGGACAATGAAATGGACGCAAAACAAATTATGAAGATTTTTGAGGACACGGCCTATGTCCGCATGGGCGGCAGCGAGGCTGAACTCCGGGCGGCCAAATATCTGCAGGGAAAGTGTGCACAGTTGGGCTTAGAGGCCACCATTGAAGGCTTCGAGGTGGATATGGCCACGATGCAGGAAGCGGTCCTTTGGGTGGATGGCGAGTCCATCACCTGCAAAGGCTACTTAAATGCCGGCAGTGGTGAGGTGGAAGCACCGTTCTACTACCTGCGCAGCACCGATCCTTACAGTTTGTCTCTGTGCAAGGGTAAGATCGTGATGATCGACGGGTATCTTGGTTACTGGATATATCAGGATCTGCTGGAAAATGGCGCTGTGGGCTTCATTACATACGACGGTAATGCCAACTATGCCGACTGTGATATTGACCAGCGGGAGCTGCGCAGCTATGTCAGTAAGGGCAATAAGATCCCCGGTGTCAATATCAACGCAAAGGATGCCATCGAACTGATCCGCAAGGGTGCCACTTCTGCCAGGATCACCTTGATGCAGGAAGAGTACAAAGGCCAGTCTCACAATGTGATCCTGGATATGCCCGGTGAAATTGACGAATATATCGTTCTGACTGCCCACTATGATTCCACATCCCTTTCTCAGGGTGCCTATGACAATATGTCCGGCAGCGTAGGTGTTTTGGGTGTTGCGGAGCATTTTGCAAAGAATCCCCATCGCTATGGCCTGCGGTTCATATGGTGCGGCAGTGAAGAACGTGGTCTGCTGGGAGCCAAAGCGTACTGCCAAAGCCACGAGGAGGAGCTGAAAAAGGTGGCTCTGAATATCAATCTGGATATGATCGGCTGCATTATGGGTAAGTTTATTGCCTGCTGCACAACAGAGGAAGCCTTGGTACATTGCATCAACTATTTCTCCAGTGAACAAGGCTTTGGTGTTACCACCCGGCAGGATGTGTACTCCAGCGATTCTACGCCCTTTGCAGATCATTGCGTGCCGGCACTGTCCTTTGCCCGGATTGCGCCGCCGAATACGGCAACCATTCACAATAGTTACGATACGATTGCTCTGATGAAAGGGGAGCAGATGGTGGAGGATATCGAATTCATCATCAAGTTCACCGAAAGAATGGCAAACGCAAAGCGCTGCCCGGTGGAGAGGCAGATCCCTGATAATATGAAGGATAAACTGGATATTTATCTGAACCGTAAGCGGGATAAGAGATAAAATAACGAGGGTGCAGTCTATAACGAATCAGCACCCTCGTTTTTATTTTGTCATCTCTTTCAGCCGTTTCATAACAGCGTTTTCTTCGCCAAAATATTTGCAAAGAGTCAAATATTCCCGGTATAGAGCATCATAAATCTTCGCGTGTTCCGGTATGGGGAAATAGATTCGATCCACAGGGTCGGCAAGAACTGCAACTGCATCTGCAAGAGTATCAAAGGCACCGCCTGCCACTGCAGCGAAAATCGCATCGCCCTTGGCTCCTGCTTGGGTGCTGAGAGTGACTTTAATGGGCATATTCAACACATCAGCATAAATCTGCATCAGCATCGGATTCTTTCTTGCGATTCCGCCGCCCGCAAAAATGTCTGTAATCTGAATACCGCCGCAGTGATAAAGATCCGCAATGCTCCGGGCGGCATAGGCACAGGATTCGATTAGTGCTCGGTAAATCTCCTCCGGCTTGGTTTTTAAGGTCAAACCTAAAATAGCACCAGAAAGGTCAAAATCGCTATAAGGACAGCGGTTGCCGTTAAACCAGTCGACGACCAAAAGTCCGTTACTACCCGGGGGCAGAGGAGAAGCCTTTTCCATCAGTAGCGTAAAAATGTTCATATTCTTCTCTGCTGCTTCCTGAGAATAACTATCAGGGATGCAGTTTTTGACAAACCAGGCAAAGGTATCACCCATACTGGGTTGACTGGCGTCGTAAGTAACAAGACCGGGAACAACACTGCTGCGGATGCGACCCAGCACGCCGGGGATACTAACGGCATCCTGTGCCATTATGATGTGGCATCCGGAGGTGCCAAGACTCATCATCAGTTGGCCTGGCTGGATGATTCCTGCGGCACAGATAGGCGCGTGGGAATCAATAAGCGGGAAGGTCACGGCGGTACCGGCCTTCAAACCTGTCAGTTCCTCGGATTCTTTTGTGATCCTGCCGGCAAAGGTGGCAGCCGGGTAGACTTCCCTTGGAATCTTTGTGCCAATGATATCGGCTAGGCAGGGATGTACGGCGGCAAAATATTCTCCATCAGGATAGCCCCATTCCGGCGTCCACTGAGCCTTGAAACCTGCCATAGAACTGGTACGTTTTTCCTGCCCGATCAACTGCCAAAGCACCCAGTCCGATGCTTCCATATATCTGTCAGCTCTATGATAAATGTGCGGCACTTTGTTCAGCAGTTCGTAGAGCTTAGGCAGCATATTGTCGGTGCTGATCTTTCCGGAATAGGCAGCCAACCACGGTTCGTTCCGCTCGGTTGCTACGGAAGTGAGATGTTCAGCTTCCTTTACGGCACCGTGGTGATTCCACAGGGTTGCATAGGCATAAGGTTCGTGCTCAAACTCCGGCAAAAAACAAAGAGGCGTACCGTCTGATGTAACAGGAAGGGTAGTGGAAGCGGTAAAGTCAATGCCAACACCGCAAACTTCTTCAGGCGTTGCACCGGAACGGGCGAACAGATCCCGGAAAATGAATTTCAGCGCACCTAAATAATCTCTGGGATCCTGCAAGGATGCAGACTTGTCCAGTGGCTTGCTGAAGTCTTCATTCCGCAAAATACCGCGAGGATAGACATATTCTGAAACGGCAGCATCTTTACCAGTGTTGAGATCCAACAGGATTCCCCTGGCAGAGAGAGTTCCAAAATCAATTCCTATGGAATACCTCTGCAGCATTATCTGCACCTCCTTTGCAACAAACAACAAAAATGCCACGAATGATCGTGGCGTTTTGGCACCCCCGGCGAGACTCGAACTCACTACCTTACGCTTAGGAGGCGTACGCTCTATCCAGGTGAGCTACGGGGGCGTGATTTACCTCGTTATTGTACCGAAATTTTGTGTAGCTGTCAATCCTTTTCCCTATAACTGTGATGGTTGAATTAGAAATATAACTATGATATAATATAAAAAATAATTAGTCGGGAGGGAAAATAATGAAACATATTCTGTTTATTCTGACTGATCAGCAAAGAAAAGACACCATCGGGGCTTACGGAAATCCTGCGGTACAAACGCCAAATTTGGATGCTTTGGCTAAAGAAAGTATGGTATATGAACATTGTTATACCAGCTCCCCGGTTTGTGTTCCGGCAAGATTCTCCCTGTTTACCGGCCAATACTGCAACCGTCACGGAAATAATAACAATAATAAGGACAATGCCTATCAAGGTGAGGGCTTCTATTCTGAGCTGACCAAGGCGGGCTTTGATACCTGCGCTATCGGAAAGATGCATCATACTGTGGACCCCTATGGTACTATGGGCTTCAATAAGCGAATCACGCAGGAGGAGATCGCACATCCGGATGATGATTACACAAAGTTTATTAGAGAACGATATCCTACCGTATATGATTATCACGGTATGCGCAGTGAAATGTACTATGTACCACAGGTGTCCCAGCTACCCGCTGAAGATCATCCTACAGGTTGGATCGGAAACCAGGTTGTGGAGCATATTCTTTCCTGTGATCCGGAAAGACCAATGATGCTGATGGCCTCCTTTATCCATCCGCATCCGCCTTTTGCGCCTCCCGCTCCTTGGCAAAAGCTCTTCCGGGAAGATCCGCAGCTGCCGCTGCAACCCGAGGAAGCGGATATGGCCACATTTCAGGGCATGATGACCGGCAAGGGAAGCTGTGAGCGGCTGCAGATCAGCCATCAGGATATGTGCCGACAAAAGAACTTTTATCACGCCTGTGTTTCTTTTGTGGATTACCAGATCGGCAGGATCATAGACGCATTGAAGAAAAAGGGTATGTATGAGGATACCTTGATTGTATTTACCAGCGATCACGGAGATATGATGGGCGATTACGGCCGTGTGGGAAAGCGGAATATGGTGGACAGTGCGTCCAATACGCCCTTGATCGTTCGTTATCCCGGAAAAAAGCCGGGCAGAAGCGAAAAACCCTGCTCCATCGTGGACATTCCGCCAACAATCCTCAGTTTTGCGGGGATTGCCTACGAACAGGATGCCTTTGACGGTTTGGATCTGAACTCTGATGCAGAGCATCCTTATGTATTCAGCCAGTATGACTGCGGACCAAAGGGTGTATATATGGTTACTGACGGCAAGAAAAAGCTGGTTTATCGGGCAGAGACCGATTCCTATTTCTACTTCGCTTCTTTACCGGAGGTTCGTGCCTGTGCTATGGATAGTGATCCGGGGGTGCAAAGACTGAAAGCGGCCTTGGATGCCCATCGTGATGCAGATGTAAACAAGATCCCAGGAGCCTCCAGCCATCTGAAAAAGCACAAGACCCACCCACATTGCCCTAATAGGGTGGACCAAGCGTGGACAATGGCAGAAGAAGCAGCCCGGATTCCGCCTGCATACAAAATCGATATTGGTTGGGACTGATAAAAGAATCTAAGGGTGCGCAGTATTGCGCACCCCGTTGCTTTGTGAAAATGAGCGGAATGATATCAGGTTTCGCTGCATATACTGTCAGGTAAGTCTGTTTGGGAGGTGACAGTTATGCAGGAACGGGATCCAATTGATTTGGATGACTTGCTTTTTGATATGGAGGAGTATCATCCCAGCGAACGGTAACGCCATCCGGGCACGAAAGTCCGGAAATTATCTTTTTCATACAGTTTTTCCAAATTCCACTTTACACAGCCGTTAATTTCGGATATAATAAATCGTAATGTGGAATTTTCACGAAATGAGAGATGAAAGCTATGAATATTGAATTTGACAGCTATAAGCAAAAATTGAATGATATCAAGCCTGCTCTGGATGGACTGTCTGAGTCATTGAATCTTCGTGGTTTGAAGGATGAATTGGAGCGTTTACACGCTATGCAGGAAGCTCCCGGCTTTTGGGACGATCCGGATAAGAGTCAGAAGATCGTTGTGAAAACCAAGCAGGCCGAGAGTAAGATCGAGCGATATGAAAAGATGGTGTCTTCTTGGGAGGATATGATCACTATCTGCGAAATGGCAGAGGAGGAAGACGACGATTCTATGCTCCAGGAACTGAAGGATAGCTTCGAAGCGCTTGGGAAGGAGATGGAAAGCTGCCGCCTGGAGACTTTGCTTACCGGAAAGTATGATAAGAACAATGCGATTATGAGTTTCCAGTCTGGTGCGGGCGGCACGGAGGCCCAGGATTGGTGTCAAATGCTCTACCGGATGTACACACGCTGGACTGAACGCAGCGGTTTTACCTACCAGATTCTTGATTATCAGGAAGGTGATGAAGCCGGCCTTAAGTCTGCTTCCATTATGGTTCAAGGCGAAAATGCCTACGGCTTTCTGAAGGGTGAAAATGGCGTTCACCGTCTTGTTCGGGTTTCTCCTTTTGACGCAAACGCGCGTCGGCAGACCTCTTTCTCTGCCATTGAAGTTATTCCTGAGATCGACGACGATTCTGAAAACTTTGAGATTCGGCCTGAGGATTACGAAATGCAGGTGTACCGTTCTTCCGGCGCTGGCGGTCAGAAAGTCAACAAAACTTCTTCGGCTGTCCGCTTGATCCATAAGTCCGGTATCGTGGTTTCCTGCCAGACAGAGCGGAGCCAGTTTCAAAATAAAGAAACCTGTCTGCGTATGCTTCGCAGTAAGCTGGTGGAGATCCGCGAAAGAGAACATCTTGCAAACATTGCCGACATAAAGGGTGTACAACAGAAAATTGAGTGGGGCAGTCAGATCCGTAACTATGTGTTTATGCCCTATACTCTTGTTAAGGATACCCGTACCGGCTGTGAGACTTCCAATGTCAACGGTGTTATGGATGGCGCGCTGGATCCCTTTATCGAGGCATATCTGAATTGCTTGGCAACAGGAAATTGGGTGCAAAAGTAAAAAAAAGCGGTTTTCCTCTTGCTTTTTCAAAAGGAATATGCTAATATATTTAGGATTTTGTAACATACCCTTGGAGGGAGGTTAAAATAATGGATGTTTTGAAGGTCGTTCTGACGGTTCTTGAGGTGATTTCCAGTATTGCCTTGATTCTTACCATTCTGCTGCAGTCCGGTAAGGAAGAAGGCTTGGGTGCTATCTCTGGTAAAAATGAGTCTTATCTCGGCAACAGCAAGTACAGCAGCCTGGATAAGGTCCTGGCTTCCGCTACCAAGTGGATTGCTTTGGCTTGGGTCCTGCTGACTCTGTCTTTGAGCCTGATCTGATTTTAGTTGCAAAATAACCACAGGATTCATCCTGTGGTTATTTTTATGGACTTTTTATATGCGATGTGATAGAATATCAGCAACTTGCTAAAAAGGAGTGCACATATATGAATCCCGTAAAGTTGGCTGGTTTGGAACCTGCGTCCGTTTTTGGATATTTTGAAGAAATTTGCTCCATTCCCCACGGATCCCGGAATACGAAGTTAATCTCAGATTATCTGGTCCGTTTTGCGAAAGAGCATAATATTTGCTACATTCAGGATGAATTGAATAATGTTCTTATGTTCCAGAAAGGAACCTGCTGTATGGAAGACCATTCTCCGGTGATCCTGCAGGGGCATATGGATATGGTCTGCGAGAAGGATGAAGACTGCCCCACCGATATGGATACGGAGGGATTGGACATTACTCACGACGGCGAGTGTATCTTCGCCAAGGGAACCACCCTGGGTGGTGACGACGGTATTGCAGTTGCCTACATCCTGGCGCTGCTGGCAGATAAGACCATTCCTCATCCACCACTGGAAGTGATCATAACAGTAGATGAGGAGATCGGTATGGAAGGTGCTGCGGGTGTGGACTTGAGCAGCTTCAAAGGAAGAACAATGCTGAACATTGACTCTGAAGACGAAGGAATCTTTACGGTTTCCTGCGCAGGCGGCGCAAGAGGAACCATTCATCTGCCCCTGGAGAGAAGAATTGTTTACGGACCTTGCGCCAAACTGACGGTTGAGGGATTGCAGGGTGGTCACTCCGGTGTTGAAATTCATAAGAATCGGGCTAATGCGAATAAGGTGATGGGGGAATTTTTGAGCCGCATCCAAAGGTTAATGCCGTTTTGTATCACTAAGATCCAGGGCGGTGCCAAGGATAACGCCATTCCCAGATCCTGCAGCGTTAATATTGTGATGCTGGGTATGCAGGCTGAGGAAATTAACGGTATCGCAGAGGAACTCCAAACGGAGATCCGGGAACAGTTCGAGGAACCGGATGCAATTGTCAGGGGTGACAATTTGGATGCTTTGGGGGGCAACGCACTGACAGTGGAATGCACTGCCAAGGTCATTGCCTTGCTGAATGCTGTTCCCAACGGTGTGCAGGCTTGGAGCCAGGATATTCCCGGCCTGGTGCAGACCAGCCTGAATCTCGGTGTTGTTAAAATGGATGAGGAATTGACCCTGACTTTTGCGGTTCGCAGCTCTGTTAACCGTGAGAAGCAGGACCTGCTGAAAAAGTTGGAGGAATTGTCTGCTATTTATGACGGCACCTATACACAAATGGGAGATTATCCCGCTTGGGAATACAAGAAGGATTCTGTCCTGCGGGATGTGATGGTCCAAAAGTTTGAGGAGATGTTCCAAAAAAAGCCCGAGGTTGTTGCCATCCATGCCGGTTTGGAGTGTGGTTTGCTCAGTGAGAAGTTGCCCGGATTGGACTGTGTATCCATCGGACCAAATATGCACGATATTCATACGAGTCGGGAAAAGCTGGAAATCGAATCTACAAAACGAACCTGGCAGTTCTTGCTGGAAGTGTTGAAAGCGTTATAAGGAAAATGACCTGCTTCGGCAGGTCATTTTTTGTAAATCAGCCCTTTTACCCAATGTACATCCTCCTTACGTAGAACGCCGCAAAGGAACAGACCGCAGAAAAGCAGAGTTGTGTAAGCGACTGCACGTTGAAGCGGTTGTGTTACAAATCCAGCTGACCAAACTGCAGCTGCTGCGATACCAAGGGTCAAAACCGGAATATTCAGTGGGATACGCTCTCCAGTGATTTTAAGAAGCCTTCGGATACTGAGTACATAGTTGATTATGTGGGTGATCACGAAACTGAAAAAGTAACCCGAAATGCCATATCGGGGAAGAAGGACGTACAACAATGAGACATCCATTATATTGGTGATGATGTTATAGCGGACAGATGCTTTTTGCTGACCCAAGCCTTTGATCATTGCATCTGTCACCACGTCGCTGTAAAGCATAACTGCCAGCGGCGCAAACCAGCGAAGATACTGACCGGCCTCTTTGCTGTCATACAGCGAAAGACATAGGGAATCGGCCGTTAAGAATATGATCCCGGCGCAAACTGTACCGTAAAGCAGGGCGACTTGTAGGCTTTTCTGCACCAAGTGTGAGATCCGTTGATGACTTCCGGCGGCGTTACACCGGGCAAGTTCCGGCACAAGCAACTCTGTCAAGCCAAATAATATTGCAGTTGGAAACATCAGAATCGGAAATACCATACCGCACACTGTTCCGAATGCTGCTAATGGGGATACGTTTCCGGGATACAGCGCCAAACGCTTGGGTACGATTAGGTTTTCTACGGTGGAAATTCCTGTACGGAGGTCGTCCGCAACAGCAAGAGGCACAGCCGTGTTCAGTAGCCGATTGGCTACCGGGATCCGCTGGGAAGATCCGTTTTGCTCCAGCAATCGCAGGATCATCAAACTGCAAAGAGTGACACAAGCGCCAAGACCGCTGCCCATCACTACTGACAGGCAAGCCTTTGCTGCATCGTATCCAGCCCATAATTTGAGCAGAGTAACAGTACAGAGCATAACGCAGCCCTGCTCCGCCACCTCCACAGCTGCAAGCATACGAATCCGGTTTGCTCCCGTAAAATAACCCACCATTACCCCGGTCAAACAATTTACTGGAAGAAAAAAAGCAAACAGATGCAGCGCGTCCACTATTTGGGGTTGCCCGATCCATTTTTCAGCGATCAGCGGTGCAAAATAATATACTGCAGCACCCACAGCGGTGCTGCAGACAATGCTGTAAAGTACACAACCGGAGAGCACCCAAGTGATTCCGCTCCTGCGATTTTTTCCATATTCTTCAGCGGTCAGGTACATCGTTGCGGTTCGGATACCGGCCATACCGGCCACCATTGCCATTGAGCCTACGGACATAACAAGCTGCAAAAGTCCGATGCCCTCCGCACCGATCCTGCCGGATAAGTACACCTGAAAGGAAGTGCCCACAAACCGTAGCAAAAGATTGACAAGTGTAAGCAGCAGGGCACTGAAAAAGATCCGTTGTTTCCCGGACAAAGAAATCCCCCCTTGTCCACACTATATGCGGACAAAGGGGGATTATGATTTAGCTTTTGTTGATTTCTGAGCAGTGCAATGCCAGAGGGCATCCTTCGCATTGGGGATTTCTTGCCGTGCAGATTTCCCGACCAAAAAGGACGATCCGGTGGCAGAAATCTGAACTTTCCGGAGGCGGCAGGATCTTGCGAAGCTGCTGTTCTACCTTTTCCGGATCCTTACCCTGTGAAAGACCCAGCCGTCCGCAGATACGGATGCAGTGGGTATCACACACCACGCTGCCGGGAACGCCGTACAGGTCGCCAAGTAATAGGTTAGCCGTTTTGCGTCCGACGCCGGGAATCCGCAATAGTGCCTCCATCGTTCCGGGAACTTTGCCATTGTACTCGGAAAGAAGCATCTGACAGCCAAGGACGATATCCCTGGCTTTATGCTTGTAGAAACCGCAGGAATGTACATAGTGTTCAACATCTGATATATCTGCTGACGCAAAGGCCTCCAGTGACGGATAGGCGGTGAACAGGGCAGGAGTGATCATATTCACTCGCGCGTCGGTGCACTGCGCAGAGAGCCGTACAGCGATCATCAGCTCATAATCCTTGCTGTAATGCAGGGCACAAGTTGGATCGGGGTATTTTTCTTTCAAAATCTCGATGATGGATAAGACCTTTTTTTCCAAAGTATCCACCTCCTTATGACAGAATTCTATCACAAACCTGATCTGTTGAAAAGGGGAAATTCCTTTAATTCTTGATAAAGTCCCACCGCTCGGGTCACGCCAAGATCCGCAGCGGCATTTATAAGCGCTTGCAGATCAGTTTCTGTTCGCCGCAGATGAAATTGCGCTTGTTTTGCTTGTATTTCGATTCTGTAATGGCAGTGAAGTTCGGTGTCTTCGTGAGGATAGTTGCCTGCAGGATCAATTGGCACAACACGACTGCCTTCCGGTGTGACTGAGACAGTTTCATCCGCAACAGAGGCCTCCAGCCATATTTCCCGTCCCTGAAACGGAGCAAGGTATTCCGATAAAGGTGTCCGCAGCGGTGGCGCAGGGATAAAAATAGGACAATCCAAGCTGTTTCCGTAAAGCGCGGATACGGCAACAGGAAAAGGAAGCTTGGTAAGGTGACAGGCTAGCTGTTTGCTTTCTTCATATCCTTGGCGTTGAAAGTCTAAAAGCACACCGGCACATTGTAAGGACTTTACTGTAGCCGCTACAGTATCCGAAATGCGCTGTGGATTATGGCCGTGGATAGGTGTAATATCGTTTATGATCAGCAGGGATCCTGCTGGCAGGGAAGTGGGAACGTTGGAAAGCCCAGTACAGTAAGGGGAAAAGTGACAAGCCATCCAACCGATTTTTTCGGGAATCGCCTTACATTTGGCAAATTCTGCAGATGTGAGTGCCAGATAAAGCGGAATTTTCATAGACAAAATGCCCCTCCTGTGCTATAATCTTATCAAAAATTATGAAAGAGTAGGTTTCATTATGTCTTTTTCATTGCTTCCCAAGGTTGTTGCAAAGGAGCTGACTGACATTACTCCAGAGCTTTTGACAAATAAAGGGATTCGGCTTTTAATGCTGGATTTTGATAATACTATTGTGCCGTATACTACCAACGTTCCCACAGATAAAATGGAAAACTGGCTAAAGATGATGACGGCATCAGAAATCACCCTTTGTGTGGTGTCCAACAGTAAACGGGATCGGGTGAAAATTTTTTGCGAGAAATACGGAATTCCCTGTATTACCCACGCTAAAAAGCCTTTTTCCAAGGGCATTAATGAGTGCTTGGCCAAGTTCCATATTCCTGCAACGCAGAGCGCCTTGGTGGGCGACCAGATCTATACGGATACCCTAGGTGGCAACTGTGCCGGTGTGACATCCATATTGGTAAAAGCGATCCACAATCATAATATTTGGCTGAAGCTGCGTCACGTTGCAGAAGTGCCGTTCATTCTGTTGGCTAAGAAAAGGAGAATTTGAATATGAAAAATTTGGAAAAGTATTTGTCATTGTTGGATGCTGAAGTGGATGGTCTGCTACTGACCTCCCGTTACAGCCGTCATTACGGCGCGGAGTTTGACATTGCCGAAGGAGTTGCCATCGTAACAAAAAAAGGATGCCGCTATTTTACCGACAGCCGCTATATCGAGTCTGCACAAAACGGTATCCAGGGCTTTGAGGTGCTGTGCGTTGACAAAATCGGCTATTTCAAGCTGCTAAATGAGGCCATTGCGGATTTTGATGTCAATACGCTGGGCTATGAAGAGAACTACCTGACTGTTGCGGAACTGATGGGATATGAAAAAAATCTGAATGTCAAGCTGATTCCGTTTAACGGCAAGATCAACAGCTTCCGCGGTGTCAAGGAAGATTGGGAATTGGACAATATGCGCAAGGCCCAGTCCATTGCGGATTCGGCTTTTTCCGAGGTGCTGCCTCGGGTGAAGGTAGGTATGACCGAACTTCAGCTACAGGCAGAATTGATCTACTGTATGTATAAAAACGGCGCACACGGTCTTTCCTTTGATCCTATCGTGGTTTCCGGACCCAACACCAGTATGCCTCACGGCGTGGCTGGTGAACGGAAGATCCAGGAGGGCGACTTTATCACTATGGACTTTGGTGTTCTGTATAACGGCTACTGCTCCGATATGACCCGTACGGTGGCAGTTGGATTTGTTACCGAGGAGATGGAGAAAGTTTATAATACCGTCCTGCAGGCGCAGCTGGCAGGCCTGGCCATCACTAAGGCAGGTGTGCCTGGCAAGGATATCGACGGCGCTGCCCGAAAGATCATCACGGATGCCGGCTACGGTGCATATTTTGGTCACGGTTACGGCCACAGCCTGGGTCTGGAGATCCACGAGTCTCCCAACCCCAACCCCAGAAACGATGAACCGATGCCGCTGCGCGCGGTTGCTTCGGCCGAACCAGGCATCTATCTGCCAGGAAAATTTGGTGTTCGTATTGAGGACAGCGTAATCTATACGGAAGAAGGCTACGAAAATCTCTGCACAAGCCCTAAAAAACTGATTATTCTTTAAAAATATTGCGTTTGGTACTTGAAATAAGATGTATTTTCGGTTAAAATATATCAGCACATAAAGTAAAATAACCATACTCCTGCTCTGGAGTATAGATTTAGGAGGAAAATCAAAATGATTTCTGCAGGCGATATTAGAAATGGCGTTACCTTTGAGCTGGACGGCAAGGTTATGCAGGTCGTTGAATTCCAGCACGTTAAGCCCGGTAAGGGTGCCGCTTTTGTTCGGGTCAAGATGAAGAATGTCATCACTGGCGGCGTGACTGAAACTTCCCTGAACCCCTCTGCTAAGTTCCCCACTGCTTACATTGAGCGCAGAAAGATGGAATACAGCTACAATGACGGTTCTCTGTACTACTTTATGGATCAGGAGACCTATGAGCTGGAGCCCATCGATGCTTCCAATCTGGACGATAGCTTCAAGTTTGTAA
>CAYVSU010000035.1:0-15459 GCA_964454215.1 uncultured Oscillospiraceae bacterium
GTGTCGTCCATACGCAGGTTGCACAGGCCACCAAATTTTTCCGCTGTGGAAAAGTCGATGGTCAGCGCCTTACAGTGTCCAATATGCAAATAGCCATTGGGCTCCGGCGGAAACCGGGTGTGAACGGTCTTGCCGGCAAAACGGCCGCCTTCAGCGATGTCTTCTTCAATAAACGCGTGGATGAAATTCTTGCTTTCGATGATTTCAGCCATAGTTCGCATCCTCTCTTTGGTAAATTTCCATTACTGGACATTATAACCCATAGCGCCATATTTTGCAACATAAAAATCCGGTTACCAGAGGATTCGACACCTTCTGTATTTATACATTTGTAAAAAAACAGAGAACATTTCAAAGAAATGAAAATTAGTGGTTGTCATTTTGCCATTCTTATATTAAAATAGGGAGTGATGAAGAAGAAGGAGGGATTTTCCTTGTCCGAAATTAAATACAAAAGAATCCTTTTAAAGGTCAGCGGCGAGGCGCTGGGTCAGAAAACTGAGCATGGTGATGGCTTTGGCCTGAATTTTGCCAAGATCCACGATGTCTGTGTAGCAATCAAGGAGTGTGTGGATTTGGGAGTTCAAGTGGGTCTAGTCATCGGCGGCGGCAACTTTTGGCGTGGTGTCAAGAACGGCGAAGGTAAGATGCAGCGCAGTCACGCGGATGCTATGGGGATGCTGGCTACGGTGATGAATGCCATTGCTGTGGACGATGTTCTTTCCCAGCACGGCGTGGATGCCCGGGTACTTACCGCGGTGGAAATGAACAAGTTTGCAGAGTACTTCACCCGTGATCGGGCTGATCAGTATTTTAACGAAGGTAAGGTGGTCATTTTTGCTGCCGGTACCGGTAATCCCTATTTCTCCACAGACACCGGCGCAGTGCTCCGTGGTGTCGAAATCGAAGCGGATGCGGTTTTGATGGCAAAAAATGTGGATGCCATCTATTCCGCCGATCCCAAAAAGGACCCCAATGCCATTCGCTACAGTCAATTGACCTATGCTAAGGTCCTGGAGGACAACCTGAAGGCTACCGATGTGACCGCTATGGCTTTGGCGATGGACAACGATATGACTATGGTCTGCTTCGGACTGGACGAAGAAAACAGTATTGTGCGCGTGGTTCGCGGCGAGGATGTCGGCACCACCGTGAAGAATAAATTTTAAGGAGGGCCCCATAATGGCTGTTGATTTTAAGGAATATGCAAGAAGAATGGAAAAGACTCTGGAGCATCTGCAGGACGAATTCGGCGCAGTTCGTGCAGGCCGTGCCAATGCAAAGGTTCTGGATCGGATCACTGTGGAATACTATGGCAGTGAAACACCCTTGAATGGTGTTGCTACCATTTCTTCTCCCGATGCCCGCACACTGGTAATTTCTCCGTGGGACACCAAGCTTCTGAAGGACATTCAGAAGGCAATCCAAATCTCTGATCTGGGCATCAACCCCCAAAATGATGGCCGCGTGATCCGTTTGGTATTCCCACAGCTGACGGAGGAGCGCCGCCGGGAACTGACTAAGCAGGTCAAGAAGTATGCGGAAGACGCAAAGGTTGCAATGCGCAATCTGCGCCGTGACGGTATGGACTATGTTAAGAAGCTGAAAAAGAATTCTGAGATCACTGAGGATGACCAGAAGAAGGCGGAAAAAGATCTGCAGGATCTGCTGGATAAGTATATCAAGAAGGTAGACGAAGTTACTGCCGCCAAGGAAAAGGAACTGATGGCAATTTGATGCCAATATTCTTCATTGGGGGCGGCAACGCCCCCAATACTTACAAGTGAGGTCTGTATGTCTGTATTTGAGGAACCTGGGAAGCTCCAGCCCCCGAAGCACATTGCCATTATTATGGATGGTAATGGAAGGTGGGCTAAAAAGAGGGGACTGCCACGTACGGCCGGTCATGCTGCCGGCGCTGAGTCATTTCGCCGCATTGCCAACTATTGCCGCACACTGGGCGTGAAGTATTTGACGGTCTATGCTTTTTCTACTGAAAATTGGAAACGCTCTGCGGACGAGGTTTCAGGCATTATGAAGCTGCTGGGCGCCTATTTGAAAGAAGCATTGCGTGATATGGAAAAGAATCACGTCCGTTTTTGCTTTTTTGGCGATTTAAGCAGGCTCACTCCTGAGCTGCGTAAGCTTTGTGAGAATGCGGTGGATCGTTCTAAGGACTACCATGAGGTACAGGTAAATTTTTGCCTTAATTACGGCGGTCGGGATGAAATCATCCGTGCCATTCGCAAGTACACGGAGGATGTCCGTTCCGGAATCTGCGATCCTTCGAAGCTAACGGAGGATGTGTTCAGCGGTTATTTGGATTCTGCCGGTGTACCAGATCCGGAGCTGGTGATTCGCCCTTCCGGCGAATTACGTACCAGTAATTTTCTTCCGTGGCAGACCGTGTATTCCGAGTTTGTTTATATGAATGTTCTGTGGCCTGACTTCGGTCCTAAGGATCTGGATTCGGCTATTGAAGAATACCACCGGCGGAACCGCCGGTTTGGAGGCGCGTAAATTATGGAAAAGAAAAATAATTCCTCAACCAAGGTCAGAGTTCTGGCAGCAGTAGCCCTTGTTCCATTGCTGCTTGCCGTTCTGTTTGCAGCACCAAAGATTATGACGGCAATTATGCTATCTCTGTTTTGCGGAATCGGTGCATATGAACTGCTGTACCGTACCGGACTGGTGAAGCACGCCCGTTTGGTATGTTACAGTGTTGTTGTTGCCGCCCTGGTGCCCTTCTGGTGCTATTACGGGTATAATCTCCTGGCTGCAAAAATTGTTGCGCTTGCATTCTTTTTCCTGTTGTTTATGGAAATGATGCTTGCTAACCTGCGGCTGAAATTCGAGAAGGTCGCCGCTTGTGTGGTCGGTGCGATGCTGATACCGTTTCTGTTTTGCGCATTGGTGCGATTGATGGTGCTTGACGTAGGCAGATATGTGATCGTGATTCCCTTTGTTCTTGCGTTTTCATCTGATACTGGTGCTTACTTTGTAGGCTGCCGTTTCGGAAGACATAAGATGGCACCGTTGATCAGCCCCAAGAAGAGCGTTGAAGGCTTGTTTGGTGGCATTGCATCTGCCATTATTTGTATGTTTATCTATTGCTTTGTGATGGACAAGGGCTTTCATTTTGATGTTAAGTATGGTTACGCACTGGCGTATGGCTTGTTTGGTTCACTGGCTGGCGTATTTGGCGACCTTTGCTTCTCCGTTATCAAGCGACAGACCGGCATCAAGGATTATGGCAATCTGATTCCTGGTCACGGTGGCATTTTGGATCGGTTTGATTCCGTTTTGGTTGTTGCTCCCTTAGTGGAAATTTTGATGGAAGTGCTGCCTGTGGTGGTGAAAAATGGTTAATTGTGTTAGTATTTTAGGCTCTACCGGTTCTATTGGACGGCAGAGCTTGGATATCATCAGTCGTCTGCCTGTCAAGGTTGCGGCGTTGACTGCCGGAGCGAATGTGGAGCGGATGGAGCAGCAATGCAGACAATTTCAACCGGAATTGGCTGTTATGGCAACGAAAGAAGCAGCAGATACGCTGAAAACCAAGCTGGGAAACCTGAATACACGCGTTTCCTGGGGTGAAGCCGGTTTGATCGAGGCGGCAACTATGGAAAGCGCCGACTGCGTTATCACGGCCGTAGTGGGTATGATCGGATTAAAACCCACACTGGCAGCAATTCGTTCCGGTAAACGGATCGGCCTTGCCAACAAGGAAACATTGGTCTGCGCTGGCGAACTTGTAATGGCGGAAGCTGATAAATACAATACGGAGATTATCCCTGTTGACTCGGAGCATTCTGCGATTTTTCAGTGCCTGATGGGTGTGGGCGACCGGTCTGAAATTGAACGGTTGATTCTGACCTGTTCCGGTGGTCCTTTCTTCGGAATGACACCTCAGCAGCTTCATAGTGTTACAAAAGCAGACGCTTTGAAGCACCCCAATTGGAAGATGGGCGAAAAGATCACTATCGACTGTGCAACCTTGATGAACAAGGGTTTGGAAGTCATAGAGGCAATGCGTTTGTATCGCCTTCCTGTAGAGCAGGTGAGTGTGGTGATTCACCGCCAAAGTATCGTTCACAGTTTTGTTGAGCTAAAGGACGGTGCTGTTATGGCGCAGCTGGGAGCACCGGATATGCGTCTGCCGATTCAGTTGGCGTTGACCTATCCCGAACGTCTTGCATGCCCGGTTGATAAGCTGGATCTGACTAAATGCGGAAATCTTTCCTTCTGTGAACCGGATCTTGACGCGTTTCCTTGTCTATCTTTGGCATATGAGTGTGCCAAGCTGGGCGGAACGGCTTGTCCGGCAATGAATGGTGCCAATGAAGCTGCTGTAGAACTGTATCTTCAGGACAGAATCGGTTTCTATGATATTTATGAACTTGTATCCGGTGCTGTAAAAGCTGCGCCTTATATCGAAAATCCAACATTGGAACAGATCCTGGAATCGGATCGGCTCGCCCGCGACTATGTCGCAAATCGTATTACCAAGTAATTTGAGGTCAAATATGTCTATTGTTTTTGCAATTCTTCTTTTTAGTGTTTTAATTTTCGTTCACGAACTTGGCCACTTTTTAGCGGCCAAGGCATCCGGTGTGCAGGTCAATGAGTTTTCTATGTTTATGGGCCCTGCCATTTGGAAGAAGCAGAAGGGGGAGACTCTTTACTCTATTCGATGCATCCCCATTGGTGGATACTGCGCAATGGAAGGCGAGGACGCGGATACAGATAACCCACGCTCATTTCAAAAGGCTGCGTGGTGGAAACGGCTGATCATTTTAGTCGCCGGCGCTGTAATGAATTTCCTCGTTGGCGTAATGTTGATGGTGATCGTGTTTATGCCATGTAAGCAGTTTGCGGTACCCGAGATAGCATACTTTGAGGAAGGTTGTACCCTTAATGGCGAGAATGGTCTGCAGTTGGGCGATAAAATTTTGGAAGTGGACGGGGAAAAGATCTATGTTCAGTCTGATTTTTCTATGATCCTGTCGTTAAACGGCGTCGATGTTCACGACCTGGTTGTAGAGCGCAACGGAGAAAAGGTTTACCTGAATAACTTTGAAATGCTGAAACACGAGTTTCCCAATGAGGACGGTACAACCTCCGAGCGTTATGGCTTTAGCTTTGGCATTGCAGATGCGGATGTTGGTGACCGTCTTGCCTATGCGTGGAATACCACGGTCGATACGGTTCGTATAACCCGTTTGAGTGTGCAGATGCTGATTTCCGGTAAGGTTGGTATTTCGGATATGTCTGGCCCGGTGGGCATCGTTTCGCAGATGTCTACGGTGGCTGAGGCCTCCAACACCTGGGTGGATGCACTGCTGAATATGCTCTATTTCGGTGGGTATATCGCTATTAATCTTGCTATTATGAATCTGCTGCCCATCCCGGCTCTGGATGGCGGCCGCGTTGTGGCTCTGCTTTTGACAACAGTTATTGAGGGAGTGACCCGCAAGAAGATCAATCCCAAGTATGAAGGCTATATCCATGGCATCGGTATGCTTCTGCTGTTGCTGTTGATGGCAGTTATTATGTTTAAAGATATTTTTGTGATTTTTAAGGGGTGAAAACCGTGACCAGACAGATCAATGTTGGCGGCGTAAAGATTGGCGGTGGTGAGGCGGTTGTGATCCAGTCGATGCTGAACACCAAGACTACGGATGTTTCGTCATCTTTGGAGCAGATCAAGGCGCTGAAGACGGCTGGTTGTCAGATTGCCCGACTATCCGTTCAGAATATGGAGGCTAGCCGTGGCTTTGCCGAGATCTGCAGGGAAAGCGTGTTGCCTCTGGTGGCAGATATCCATTTTGACTACAAGCTGGCGATTGCTGCCGCTGAGGGTGGCGCATCCAAGATCCGAATCAATCCCGGTAATATCGGCGGCGAGGATCGGGTTAAGGCGGTAGTAGATGTCTGCAAAGGCAAGCACATTCCCATTCGGATTGGCGTCAACGGTGGAAGTCTGGATAAGCGCCTTTTGGAAAAGTACGGTCATCCAACCGCAGAAGCCTTGGTCGAAAGTGCATTTGAGCACTTGGAGCTGCTGGAGAAGCACGGATTTTACGATACCTGTGTCTCAATGAAGTCCTCCAATGTGCAAACAATGGTACAGGCTGCACGACTGTTTCGTGGCAAGTGTGATTATCCGCTGCACATTGGCGTAACGGAGACAGGCCCCGTAAAAATGGGTATGATCAAGTCTGCGATGGGAATCGGTGCACTTCTTCTTGACGGTATTGGTGATACCATCCGTGTCAGCCTTACTGATGATCCTGTGCAAGAAGTTTATGCGGCAAAGGATATTTTGAAAGCTGCCGGATTGCGCAAGGAGGGAGTTAATATCATTTCCTGTCCTACCTGCGGGCGGACACAAATTGACCTGATTGGCCTTGTTAACGCCGTGGATCAGGCACTGAAAGATTGCAAAAAGCCCATCACAGTTGCGGTTATGGGCTGCATAGTCAACGGACCGGGTGAAGCCAGGGAAGCAGATATCGGCATTGCAGGCGGCGATGGTTTCGGTATGATTTTTGAAAAAGGTGTGCAGGTGGAAAAGTTGCCTTATGATCAGCTTCTTTCCGCGCTGCTGAAACGGATAGATAAGCTTTAAGGGGAATAATGAGAGAAAACGTTTTATTTTTGAATATGTTTTCGGACTACGCGCCGCCTGAGCCGCTTAACAGCTTGCTTTCTCAGGCGGCCGTCGTTGCTGCGGATGTAGCCCCCGCGTCCAGGGTGATCTCCCTGCAGTTGTTTGCACCGAAGTATATTTCTTCCAAGCTGATCTGCCTGCTTCAAGCAGATATTTGTGAACTTTATGGCCTTCGCAAACTTGAGATCAAGTTGACTCATCCCAAAAATCAGTTGCACTGTATTGAACCGGAGGAATTGATGGCGATGTTTGTCAGCCGCAATTCTATGTGCAGAGGTGCTCTTGCCGGTGCAAAATGGATTTGGAAGGATCATATTCTTAAAGTGCAGCTGCAGAACAATGGAAAAGAGACACTTGTCCCATTGGTTGATGGGGTTCGAAGGGAGTTGGAAGACCGATTTGGCACACA
Source organism: uncultured Oscillospiraceae bacterium (assembly GCA_964454215.1). Lineage (GTDB taxonomy): Bacteria > Bacillota > Clostridia > Oscillospirales > Oscillospiraceae > Faecousia. The sequence continues at coordinate 7,083 of CAYVSU010000035.1, forward strand.
GGTTGAGATTCATATTGAGTCCGGTGCCATTTTGGAGGGGGATGACCTCTTTTCTGCTCTGCAAGAAATGCGTTCGGAAATGATCGGCCATATCCCAACTCAGCCTGAGCCTGTCAGCAATGTACAGAATATCTCCCCCGATACGATTTACGGGAGACCTTTCAAGGGTGATGCGGTACCGATGAAGGAGGTTTCTCTGGATATGGGCAACATCATCGTCGAAGGTAATGTTTTTGCGCTTGACCATAAGGAATTGACCAAACGCAATGCGGTCGTTATTAAATTCGATATGACTGATAATACGGGTTCTGTTCGTGTCAGCCGTTTTCTTGAAAAGAAGGAAGCAGATCCGATTCTCCAAAAAGTCAAGGCAGGATCTGTTGTCCGCGTAGCCGGTAAGCTGATGGTGGACAACTATACCAATGAACTGGTATTGAAGCCAAATGCGATTATGCCAGGAAAAATGTCCAAACGGAAGGACTTGGCGGTTGGCGAAAAGCGTGTGGAACTGCATCTACACACTGCTATGAGCAATATGGATGCACTTACCAACACCAAAGCGGCAATCAAGCAGGCTGCTGAATGGGGTCACAAGGCCATCGCCATCACCGATCACGGCTGTGTGCAGTCATTTACCGACGCGTTGCACGCGGTTGAACGGTGGGATGGCGCTCCTAAGATCCTCTACGGTTGCGAGGGGTACTATGTCAATGATGTAGATGACAGACTCGCAGTTCACGGCACATCCAATATGCCGTTGGACGGTGAATATGTGGCCTTCGACTTGGAAACCACAGGACTGTACCGACACGATACCATTATTGAAATTGGTGCAGTGCGTATGTGTAATGGCAAGGAAATTGACCGATTCCAAACCTTTGTTGATCCCGGTAGTAAACTACATCCGAAGGTAGTGGAGCTTACCGGCATTACAGACAGGATGCTAAAAGGCGCGCCCACCATTGATCAGGTTTTGCCGGAATTTCAAAAATTCGTTGGCGAAAGTGTTTTGGTTGCCCATAATGCAGATTTTGATGCCAACTTCATTCGTCGTGCCTGCGAGAATTTGGGCATTCAATGGAATTTAACTTATGTTGACACCCTCACTATTTCCCAGTGCCTTATGCCGGAAATGGGGCGGTTTTCCCTGGATCAGGTGGCAAAAAAGTTTGATTTGGCAGACTTTAATCATCATCGAGCCGGTGACGATGCATTTGTCTGCGGAAAAATTGCGGAAAAACTGTTTATGAAGCTTCGCGAGCGTGGTATCTCGGATCTTCAATCTATCAATGATGCAATGCTTCCTCTTCGTCCCAAGCACCGACAGGATGTTGTTCGCTGTCAGCATATCGTTTTGTTTGCAAAAAACCAGACTGGTCTCCGAAACCTATATCGATTGATTTCTGAATCCAATCTGAAATTCTACAAAAAATTCCCGCGGATATTCAAATCAGAACTGATAAAGTATCGGGAGGGCTTGATTATCGGCTCCGCTTGCGAAAATAATGAGCTTTTTCAGGCGGTTCTCTCAGGCAAGAGTGACGAAGAATTGGAGCGGTTGGCGTCTTTCTACGACTATTTGGAGGTGCAGCCAATCTCCAATAACAGCTTTATGCTGTATCCCGCCAGGGAGGGCGAGCAAGCGATTGCCACCGACGAGGAAGAGCTGCGTCAGTTTAACCGGGACATTGTTTCACTTGGACAAAGAATGGGCAAAATGGTTGTCGCAACCGGTGATGTTCACTTCTTAAACCCGGAAGATGAGATCTTTCGCCATATTCTGTTGGCAACCAAGGGCTTTTCTGATGCAGACCGTAGCAATCCGCTGTATTTCCGCACTACGGATGAAATGCTTCAGGAATTCTCATACCTGGGTGAGGATAAGGCGCGGGAAGTGGTTATCACCAACCCCAATCTAATCGCAGATATGTGTGAAAAGCTGAGGCCTGTGCCATATAATCTGTTTGCACCGAAAATCGAGAATTCAGTAGAAGATCTGAGGGCTCTGGTTTATGATAAGTTCCATAAGCTCTATGGCGAAAATCCACCGGAATCCTTCTGCAAGCGTGTGGCGACAGAATTAAATGACATCATTACCTGTCACTATGATGTTATTTATATGTCAGCTCAGCGACTGGTACAAAATTCCTTGGAGAACGGCTATTTGGTCGGCTCCAGAGGTTCTGTTGGTTCCTCTATCGTTGCTTATCTGTCCGGCATAACGGAAGTAAATTCCTTCCCACCGCATTATCGGTGCCCAAATTCAAGCTGCAAGCATACCATTTTGGATGTGCCAAAGGAATATAACTGTGGCGCTGACCTTCCGGATATGGATTGCCCCGTATGCGGTACAAAGCTGGAAAAAGATGGTTTTAACATTCCTTTTGAAACCTTCCTTGGGTTTGGCGGCGACAAAGTGCCGGATATTGATCTGAATTTCTCCGGAGAATATCAGGCAAAGGCTCACGCATACTGTACCGAGATGTTTGGCAGATCTCACGTTTTCCGCGCCGGTACCATTGGCACAGTTGCAGATAAGACAGCTTTTGGCTATGTAAAAAAATACCTGGAAGAGCGGGGTCAGACTGCTCCTGCTGCAGAAATGACCCGTTTGGCCACGGGTTGTGTCGGTGTTCGCAGAACTACCGGTCAGCACCCCGGCGGTCTGGTGGTCATTCCCCAGGAAAATGAGATCTGGGATTTCTGTCCTGTGCAGCACCCGGCGGATGACCCCAAATCCGATCAGATCACGACGCATTTTGAATACCACTCAATGGAGGATAACCTCCTGAAGCTGGATATGCTGGGTCACGATGACCCTACAATGATCCGAATGATGGAGGATATGACCGGTGTCGATGCCAAAACAATTCCCTTGGATGACAGGAAAACAATGTCGATCTTCACATCCTCCAAGGTTCTGGGGTATGAAAACGATCCCTTGCTGGGCCCCACCGGTGCAGTCGCTGTGCCGGAATTTAACACTCGCTTTACCCGTGGTGTTTTGCTGGATACAATGCCGACAAAGTTTGATTTTCTTGTGCGGATCTCCGGCTATACCCACGGAACGGATGTGTGGCTTGGCAATGCCCGGGATCTGATCACTTCCGGAACAGCAACCGTGGATGGTACTATCGGCTGCCGTGACGATATTATGATCTATCTGATCTCCTGCGGTTTACCGGAAAAGCGGGCTTTTAAGATTATGGAGTCAGTGCGAAAGGGAAGAGGTCTTCCGGATGGCGCCGAAGAGGAGATGATCGCTGCCGGTGTGCCGGATTGGTATATAGGTTCCTGCAAAAAAATTAAGTATCTGTTCCCAAAGGCGCACGCTGTTGCTTACGTTATGATGGCGTTCCGTATCGCCTGGTTCAAAGTCAACTATCCGCTGGCTTTTTACGCGGCGTATTTCTATCGCCGCAGCCAAAAAGGTGGATTTGATGCAGTTATGATGACCCAGGGTATGGAAACGGTGAATGCCCATATTACCAGTATTGATGCTGAAGAGAAGACAACAGCAAAGGATGAAGACCTGCTGACAACACTGGAAGTGGTCTACGAGTATTATCTTCGTGGTTTTACGTTTTTGCCAATCGATATCTATAAGAGCCACGCCACAAAATTTGTGATTGAGGATGGGAAACTTCGACCGCCCTTTGTTTCTATTTCCGGACTAGGAGAGAGTGCTGCCTGGGATATAGTAAACGGACGGGAAAATAAGGATTTTCTGTCCATTGAGGAATTTGCGGCAGCCTGTCCCAAGGTGTCCAAGACCCATATTCAAATGCTGAAAGAAGCAGGGGCCTTCGGCGACCTGCCGGAAACCAGTCAAGTTACCTTTTTTTAATCCTTAAAAAATAAAGAACCATCCGAAGATGGTTCTTTATTTTTTGCTACCAATCGATTCCATAGAATGCTTTGCCATTTGTAAACCAGGGTGATTCAGCACCATCGCTACCAATGAATCTGCCGGCATAACCCCCAAGATAATTCTCCACGGTCGTGGCTTCCTGCTTTGTAACATCAAACATCCAAACTGCGTACCCTACTTCATCAAGGCCGGTATCGTGAGAATATCTTCCACCGATCAGAATCTGGATATGGACACCTTGCAGTACATAGTCATAACTGAAGAATTGATCGTCTGCGATTTTGTCTGTAATATTGATGTATTCGCCGTTTGCCAAAAAGTACAGCTTATCGCCGCGGCATCGCAGAAACGCTGGATTCCCTGTTGAAACGGTGCTTTGTGAATTACCAAGGGAATTGTTAATTTGCAGATGTCCATCATTATAATAAAAATAGTCGTCCTCCAAAATAACCAGCGGGCCGTTTCCCATCATTATACTCAATTTGCTTTTGACTGCTTCAAACGCATCGGTGACAGCGTTTGTTACAGTTGGGTTGATCAGCAAACAGAAACTGAGAACTAACAGCATAGCTACAGCTGCGCATTGGACGCGCCGCATTACATTGATTCGGTGTGACCGCGTTTTCATTGCCTCATAAATTTTATCCCTGCATTCCTGCGACATTGAAATGGAATCAAAGGCGGATTTGATCTGATTTTCCATTTTTAAACCTCCTGTAATTCAGACTTTAATCTTTCTCTACCTCGCGCAAGTCTTGTAGTGACGGCGCTTTGGGTAATTTTTAACAGTTTTCCAATTTCACATGTGGTGTATCCCTCATAATAATACAGGTAAAGAACACAACGGTACTTCCATTCCAGACGCATAACAGCAGAGAGGGTATCGCCTGATTCTGTAGATGCTATGGCCAGCGCCTCATCCATTGGTGCTGTCTTCTTCCACCAGCTGGATTTTAAGAGATTCCTACAGGCGTTGGCAGTTGTCTTAAGAAGCCAACTCTTTTCTTTATTTTTTTGAATATGTTTCTGTTCCATCAGTTTAAGAAACACCGTTTGTGAAATGTCCTCTGCATCCTGGCGACTGTTTGTGTAGCTATACGCGAGCCGGAACACGTCGTTTCCGTACATTTTAAAAATTCTTTCCACATCAACCAAATCATCACCTCCGTTTATTTCTTTGAGGCCTCATCTATATAACAAATGAAGAAGGGTTTTTGTCTCATACTTTTCTTAAACAGTTGAAAATTAAGCCAGTATATGATAAACTAATCAAAAATAGATAATTATACGGGGTGATTTCATTGCAAGCAACAGAAAAACAGTTTCATATCCAATGCGTCGAAGGGGATGTTGGCCGGTATGTGTTCCTGCCGGGTGATCCTGGACGCTGCGAGTCCATCGCCAGATACTTTGAAAACCCAGTCCATATCGGTATGAACCGTGAGTACAATATCTGGACCGGTTATTTGCTGGGGGAAAAAGTATCTGTCTGTTCCACTGGTATTGGCGGCCCATCCGCATCCATTGCAATGGAAGAGCTCCATAACATTGGTGCGGATACATTTATCCGAATTGGTACCTGCGGCGGTATCCATATGGATGTGCAGCCCGGAGATGTGGTGGTTGCAACTGGCGCAGTCCGCTATGAACATACCTCGATGGAATATGCGCCAATTGAGTTCCCGGCAGTTCCGGATTTTGGCGTTACGGTGGCACTGAAAGCTGCCAGCGAGGACTTGGGTTATCGGACGCAGGTTGGCGTGGTGCAGTGCAAGGACTCCTTCTACGGTCAGCACAGCCCGGAGAAATCCCCGGTATATTACGACCTGTTGAATAAATGGGAATCCTACAAGCGCTTGGGCGTAATGGCCAGCGAGATGGAATCTGCTGCGTTGTTTGTAGTTGCCTCTGCACTGGGCGTTCGTTGCGGCAGCTGCTTCCACGTGATCTGGAATCAGGAGCGGGAAAAGGCAGGCCTGTTTATGCCTATGGTGGAGGATACAACTGGTGCAGTGAAAGTCGGGATTGAAGCAATGAAGCGGATCATTGCCGCAGATAAGAAATAACATAAGCGTGCTGCTTAGTTAGCAGCACGCTTTTTTCTTTGAAATTTCAGTTGGGATATAATAATCGCTGCGAAGATCAGCAGACAGCCGACGATCTCCCATTGACTCAGCCCTTGTCCCAAAAGGAGCCAGCCGCATAGCACGGCAACCACTGACTCGAGGCTCATAATTAAGGAGGCTACAGTCGGTTCAAGCTCTTTTTGTCCCAAAATCTGGAATGAATATGCAGCACCCAGTGAGAGAAAACCGGCATAACTCATTTCCCACCAGCTGCCCTGAATACCGGTAAGGGTGGGGTGCTCTGTCAATAGCATTGCAATTGCGGAACCGATGGCGCATACCAGCGCCTGCAGACAGTTTAGCCGCAGGGGATCAACGCTGGGAGCGAATCGATCTACAAGCAGGATTTGTGCCGCAAAAGCAGCAGCGCAACCTAAAAGGAGCAGATCACCCAGGCTGATGGCTGTGACACCAGCACAACTCAAAAAGTAAAGTCCCATAACCCCGAGGATCACACCGATCCACGCGTTTAAACCGGGTTTTTTGCCTGTAAATATACCCAGCAGCGGTACAAAAACGATATACATTGCAGTTAAAAAAGCGGATTTTCCCGGATCGGTCGTAACAAGCCCAACTTGCTGCAAATTTACAGCGAAGAACAGGGGAGTGCCGCAGCAAATGCCTGCCAGCCAGAGCTTTTTGTTCAGAAAACGTTTCATAAAGCTCTTTCCGTCCTGCTTCTTTTTGTCAAACAACCAAATGATTGGGAGCAGACCGACGACCGCCATAGTGCAGCGGATGGCTTGAAAAGTAAATGGTTCGACATAGTCCATACCGATACTTTGAGCCACGAAGGCACTTCCCCAGATCATAGTTGCAAACAGGAGCAGAAGACCGCCTTTTAGTTTGTTGTTCATAAAATCACCAAGGCGTACTTTAACACAGAAAGTAACAAAATGCAAGGATTGCAATTTGTCTTCGCAGATGCTATAATAAATAAAAATTTACATTGGAGGAATTCACTATGGCAGAAATCAAAAAGATCCCCCAGCGAGATGAGATCGCGCTGGAAGATAAGTGGGCAACCGAAGATCTGTACCCTACAGACGAAGCTTGGGAAGCCGAATTGGCAACACTGGAAGCAGATAAGACGTATTTTGCGTCCTTTGCCGGCCGCTTGGGAGAGAGTGGCGAAACACTTTGTAATTACTTCAAAGCTGTAGAAGACGTAGGTATCAAGTTCTCCCGTTTGGCAAACTACTGTATGCGCAAAGCAGACGAGGACACCCGCGTATCCAAGTATCAGGCTATGCGCGGTAAGTTTATGAGTGTCGCTGTTGCAATGAGTGCCGTCCGCAGCTTTGAGACCCCGGAAATTATGGCGATCTCCGATGAGACTCTGGAACAGTTCTACGCCGACTATCCCGCTCTGGAACGCTACCGCCGTGGTCTCACCAATGAGCGCCGTATGAAAGAGCACACGCTGTCTCCTGCCGAAGAAAAATTGCTTGCAGCCTCCGGAGAGATGTCCAATGCGCCGGATGACATCTACGGTGCTTTTGCGGATGCTGATATTACCTTTGAAGATGTTGTGGACAGCAATGGTAACAAGCATCCGCTGCGTCAGGGTAACTTTGTTTCCTATGAGGAAAGCCCTGACCGTCAACTCAGAAAGAGCGCATACGAAAACCTGTACGACAGCTTCAATGCCTACAAGAACACCGCAGCAGCCATTTTGAACGCTCAGAATAAGCAGCTTAAGTTCTATGCAGAAGCACGGAAGTATCCTTCCGCCTTTGAAAAAGCGCTGGACCGGACGAATGTGCCAACCTCTGTTTACCTGAACCTTATTGAGGCTGTACACCAGAATTTGGATAAGATGCACCGCTATGTCCGCTTGCGCAAAAAGTTACTGGGCGTGGATGAGCTGCATTTTTACGATGTTTATACATCCTTGATTGCGGATGTGGACAAGCATATCCCATTTGCCGAGGCAAAGCAGACTGTATATGATGCACTGGCTCCCTTGGGAGAAGATTACCGTGCTATTCTGAAAGAAGGCTTTGAAAACCGTTGGATCGATGTTTATACCAATGAAGGAAAACGCAGCGGTGCATACTCTGCAGGAGCAAGAGTCCATCCTTATGTTTTGCTGAACTACACCGGGACTTTGGACAGTGTCTTTACCCTAGCACACGAAATGGGTCACGCGCTTCACTCCTACCTTTCCAATAAGCATCAGAATCCTGTGGATGCAAGCTATGTGATCTTTGTGGCGGAAGTGGCATCTACCTGCAATGAAGCTCTGCTGATGGAGCATCTGCTCGCCAAGACCACAGATAAGAAAGAGCGTGCATATCTGATCAACCACTTCCTGGAGCAGTTTAAGGGTACGCTGTACCGCCAGACAATGTTTGCCGAGTTCGAGCTGAACATCGGC
>CAYVSU010000036.1:0-15009 GCA_964454215.1 uncultured Oscillospiraceae bacterium
AAGCTGATGCACTATGATGACGGCTTTGACGGCGTTGCCGGCAAGACCTACACCCAGAAGCTGGTCGAAGAAGACAAGGTCTTCGCACTGGTCGGCCACTTCGGCTCCAACACTGTTGGCGCTACTGTTGACTACATTGAAGAGAACGGCGTTCCTATGGTCTATGGCGTTTGCGGCGTTTCCGATCTGTACAACACCGAGCGCAACATTTTGACAGTTCAGCCCATCTATGATACTGAGGGTCAGTCTATGGTCGCTACCGCATTCGCTTCTGTTGAAGCTGGCGGCCTGGGCGGCACTAAGGTTGGCGTTATCTCCACCACCGACGAGGCCGGTAAGGGTATGCTGAACGGCATCAAGATCGAAGTCGAGAAGCTGGGCAAGAGCGCTTCCGTTACATATCAGGAAGCTGCTGCCGACGCAACTGACTACTCCGCTCAGGTCACCGCTCTGAAGAACGCTGGCTGCGACGTGGTCATCATTGCTGCAAACCAGGCTCCCTTTGTTAACATCGCCAACACTTTCGTTACCACTAGCTACGACAATGTGAAGATCATCACCTCCTATGTCAGCGCCAACTACGCAACTATGGGCGGCCTGGTGGCCAGCGGCGCCATTAATGCTACCCGTGAGATCTATGCAGGTGCATGGTTGGTTACCGGTTCTATGCCCGACACCTCCTTCAAGGGTTGGAACGACTTTGTTGAGTATGTTAAGGTTATGACTCTGTACGCTAAGTCCCAGGGCGAGACACTGCTGACCACCGAGGATGCTACTTACGGTGCATACATTGCTCTGTACTTCGGCACTGAGGATTGGGCTGCTGACGGTGTCAGCGCTTACTTCCTCAACAGCTATGCTATGGCTGGTTATGTTTCTGCCAACGTCTTCTGCCAGGGCCTGTCCCGTATGAGCGGCAAGCTGCTGACTTGGGATGCCTATATCAACGCTATGGAATCTGCTACTGTCAATGTTCCTATGGGCACCAGCGTCAGCTATATGAACGGCCAGCGCGTTGGTATCGACGCTCTTGCTGTTAACAAGTATACCCTTGCAAACTATGGTGTTGGCGAGGTGTACCGCAACATCACTGATCTGGCTACTCTGGAAGCAGCTGTCAAGTAATTTCCGGTTTTATCTTTCTTCTAAAACGGTGAGGGGCATTTTGCCCCTCACCACACCTAATATCTTACCAGTTTCTGAAATACGACAATATAACTCCCGAAACAATAACTTTGAAAAATCCGCCCAACGGGCGATCTATATAATATTCCCAATATTACTTCACCAACGAAAGGAAGCGTTATTATGGCAAAGTATGTAACGATTGAGCAGGCCCTTGCACTGGTCAATTCCGGCGACTATATCGTTACCGGTTTGGGTGCTGCGGAAGGTAAGGAATTTATGACGAACCTGCATACCATTGCAGACCGGGTTCAGAATGTGACAGTTTCCAACTGTCTGCCTATGGGCGCCTATGAATTTATGGTAAATCCGGCATATGCAGGCAGCTTTACCGTCGAAAGCTGGTTCTATACTCCGGCTCTGCGTAAAGCGCAAGCCAATGGCAATGTCAGCTTTATTTACAACCATCTGCATTTAGCTGCTTTCAAGCGCCTGTGCTACCGCAAACCAGATGTTTATGTTGGTATTTGTTCTATGCCGGACAAGCACGGCTATGTTTCCCTGTCCCTGAGCAATACCTATGAAATGCCAATGATCCAAAATGCCAAGACAGTCATTTTGGAGTGCAATCCCAATGCTCCCAGAACATTCGGCGATGTGCAATTGCACGTCAATGATATTGACTATTTGGTGGAGTGCAATTATCCGATGCCTGAGCTTGCAGATGCTGAACCCAATGAGAAGGATATGGTAATCGGAAAGCTGATTGCTGAGATGATTAACGACGGTGACTGCATCCAGCTTGGTATTGGCGGTATTCCCAATGCGGTTGCTGCCAGCCTGATGGACAAGAAGGACCTGGGCGTCCATACCGAAATGCTGACCACCGGTATGATGAAGCTGGCAAAGGCCGGTGTCATTACCGGCAAATGCAAGCAGAATAATCCCGGCAAGATGGTGGCTGTTTTTGCAATGGGCACCAAGGAGCTGTATGATTTCATTGACGATAACCCAGCGGTTGCCATTATGGATGGCGCTTACGTCAACGATCCTTACACTATTGCACAGAACGATAACCAAATCTCCATTAACTCTACCATTGAGATTGACCTGTTTGGTCAGTGCTGTTCCGAATCCATCGGCCATGTTCAGTTCTCCGGTACCGGCGGCCAGGCGGATACCGCTATCGGCGCGCAGATGTCCAAGAACGGCAAGAGTGTGATCGCCCTTTACTCTACCGCTATGGTTAAGAATAAGGCTACTGGTGAGCGCGTGGAGACCTCCAAGATCGTTCCTGTTCTGAAAAGCGGTGCGGCTGTATCCCTGTCCCGTAACGATGTGGACTGGCTGGTCACCGAGTATGGCGCAGTATGCCTGCGCGGCACCTCTATGGCCGAGCGTGCAAAGCGGATCATCTCCGTTGCGCACCCCGACTTCCGTGATGAGCTGACTGCTGAGGCTGTGAAGCTGGGCATTATGAAGGCATAAAACTATGGCAGAACTGATCTTTGATAATAAGAAGGTGTACTATGAGGTGCACGGCAACGGCGGCGAGCCCATCGTACTGCTCAACGGTATTATGATGTCAACTGCCAGTTGGAAACCCTTTATTGAGTGTATGACTGCCCATAACACGCTGATTTTGGTGGACTTTTTTGACCAGGGTCAAAGTGCAAGAATGACTGAGAGCTATGATCACAGCATTCAGGTTGAGCTTCTCAATGCCCTTTTGGAGGAACTCTCCGGCCAGCTTTGGCGTGAGAGTTTTACATTGATGGGCATTTCCTATGGCGGCGAGGTTGCTATCCAATATGCCATCCGGTATCCCCGACGAGTTCGACGGTTGGTACTTTCTAACACCTGCGGCCGCACATCTTCCTGGCTGCGGAAAATCGGCGACGGCTGGAATGAGGTAGCAAAGACCGGTATCGGCTACGCTTATTATTTGACCACCATTCCTGTAATCTATTCCACCCAGTTTTTTGAAGACTGTGCTCAGTGGATGGATAACCGCGAGGCTTACCTGACGGAGTATTTTTCCAGACCTGAGGTGCTGCAGGCGCTGATTCGCCTGACAGACAGCTCCCGGGATTATGACGTTGTTGATCAACTTCACAAGATCACTTGTCCCACTTTGATCATTTCTTCTTCTGAAGATGCACTGGTCCCCCCCACGGAACAGCAGCTTCTCCACGAGAGGATCAAGGGCAGTGTCTATGTGACAGTGAATGGAAGCGGTCACGCCAGTATGTATGAAGCACCGGAGTCCTTTGCAGCACTGACACTGGGATTTGCAAACCTGCCGGATTCTGGTATTCAAATCTAAACAGGAGGCATACCTATGGAAAAGAAATATGTAGACATTGGCAGCGAGGTCATTGCCTATTTGGATGAAGGACAGGGCGAAGTGGTTCTGATGATCCACGGCAATATGTCCTCTTCCGTCCACTATGAGCCGCTGATTTCCCGCATTCAGGATCAGTATCGCTGCATCGCAGTGGATCTGCGTGGCTTTGGCGACAGCACTTATAACAACCGTTTTGATACCCTGGATGAGCTGGCCGAAGACGTAAATCTCTTTATGGAGAAACTAGGACTGGAGTCTGTGTATTTGGTTGGCTGGTCCAATGGTGGCGGAGTAGGTTTAAAGCTTTGCGCTATGCACCCGGAGAAGATCAAAAAGTTCTTCGATATTGAGGGTGCTGGTCTAAAAGGATACCCGCTGTACCATAAGGATGAAAAGTTCCAATCCACCGGCAAACCTTATGAGAACAAGGAAGTGTTGGCAACGGATCCGCTGCAGGTCGCTCCTGTCCTGCAGATCTTTGAGACCGGAGCCGCATCTACGATGACTGCGATTTGGGATGCAACCATTTATACTGTCAACAAGCCCACCCGTGAACAAAATGACCTGTGGATGGCAGAAACACTGAAACAACGCAATCTGGTCGACCTGGACTGGGCTCTGGCAAACTTGAATATGTCTGACGAGTATACACCTTATGGAAATGGTGACGGCAGTATCCACAATGTGGCTTGCCCTGTGGCACTGACTATGGGTGACAAAGACATCGTTGTGCCTGACTATATGGTCTTGGACAACTATAACGCGCTGAAGCCAAATGCAACGCTTCTGCCTTATGAAAACTGCGGTCACAGTCCGATGGTAGACTGTCCTGACCGGCTGGCAAAGGATGTTTGCGACTTCTTTAGCTGATAAAATATAAAACACCTGCACATTTGTGCAGGTGTTTTTGCCAATATTGGTGAGATTAACCCAGCAGCACATCTGATACCAGCATCAGGCAAAATCCCGTGAGCAGGGCATAGGTTGCGCCTCTTTGCGAACCGTGGGCGTGGGTTTCCGGGATCATCTCGTCGCTGATCACATAAAGCATTGTGCCGCCGGCAAAAGCTAAGGCAAAGGGTAAGATCGCTGATGCTACGGTTACGGCAAAGTAGCCAAGTAGCGTACCGATTACTTCCACAAGTCCGGTTGCCAGAGCGCAAAGGAAGGTTCGGCGGGGACTGACTCCCGCTGCCAGCATTGGACCGATAATGACCATACCTTCGGGAATGTTTTGCAGTGCGATACCACCGGCGATCAGCATTGCCTCCGAATTGTTGCCGGAGCCAAAACTGACACCGGCTGCAATGCCTTCCGGCAGATTATGAATGGCGATAGCACTGACAAACAGAAGCACTTTGCTCAGATTTGCGCTGCCAGGATGGTCCTCATTGTCAGCGCCCATCAGTTTGTGCATATGCGGGACCAGTTTGTCAACCAGATTCAGGCATACTGCACCGACAAAAATGCCCGCAACTGTGATGAGGGGGCCAAGGGTTCCACCATATTCTACCGATGGCAGTATCAAGCCCAAAACAGCTGCCGCAAGCATTACTCCCGCAGCAAAGGCAAGGACAATGTCGCTGAATCTATGGGATATTTTTTTAAAGAGAAAACCGATGACGGAGCCGATAACAGTTGCGCCACCGACACCTAAAGCGGTCAATAATACCAAATCCATACAAAAACTCCTTTCTGTTTTCATTATAGCACATCGTGCATATATGGTGCAAGCGTATCCTTTTTGTGATATATAATTTTAAATTTTGAAATTGTGTTGCGCGCGGGATGGATTCCTGTTATAATAAAAATGTTAAAACCCGCCGGTTCTGCCGGAAAAGAAAGGATTTTACTACTATGGTTAATTTGAAAGCAAAGCCTTATAATCTTACGGATGCCGATATTGCCTGGGTGGAGAGCACGATCGCCTCTATGACAGACGAAGAAAAGGTCGGTCAGCTGTTTTGGCAGCTGACAGCAGGCAATTCTGAGGAGTACCTGAAGGACCTGATGGAAAAATATCACTTGGGCGGCTGCCGTTATAACGGTATGCCTGGCCAGATGGTTTTGAATCAGAACCGTATTTTGCAGAAGCATGCTAAAATTCCTGTGTTTATTGCCTGCAATCCTGAGCAGGGCGGCAATGGCGTGTGCACGGATGGAACCTTCGTTGCTAACCAGGTGAAGATCGGTGCCACTGGCAAAACCGAATACGCAAAGACGATGGGTTATATTTCCGGCACACAAATCAAGGCTACCGGCTGCAATATGGCGTTTGCACCGGTAGTAGACATTACTTACAATTGGGAATGTGAAGAAACATTGATGCGGGCCTACGGTAATGATCCCAAGCTTGTGGCGTCTATGGGCAAAGCATATATGGACGGTCTGCACGAGACGGAGGGTGTTTACTGCTGCGCCAAGCATTTCCCCGGCAACGGCCAGGATTATCGCGATGCACATATGTCCAACAATATCAACCATTTTGGTTTAGAGGACTGGATGGCATCTTATGGCTATGTTTATAAGACCCTTATTGATGCCGGCTTGGATGCGGTTATGGGCGGCCATATTATGATGCCTGCATATATGCTGGAGCAGAATCCCGACATAACTATGGATGAGATGATGCCTGCTACGTTATGCCCTGAGATTATGACCGGACTGCTCCGCGATAAGTTGGGCTTCAACGGTATGGTCGTTACCGATGCGTCCCATATGGTTGGTATGACAAACCGTATGAAGCGCAAGGATATGCTGCCGGCTGCGATCAATGCCGGCTGTGATATGTTCCTTTTCTTTAATGATCCAGAGGAAGACTACGGCTGGATGCTGGAAGCCTACAGAAACGGCGTGATCAGCGAGGAGCGGATTGTGGAGGCGCTGACCCGGATTTTGGGCCTGAAGGCCGCCAAGGGTATGCACAAAAAGAACGCCGAAGAGCTGTGCGGCACTGACGAGGAGCTGGCAGCTACTCTTCAGAATCCTGCATTTAAGGATGCAGCGCCTGCTGTTTCCAAGGATTGCCTGACTCTGGTAAAGTATAAGGACGAAGGTGTTCTGCCGCTGTCACCTGAGAAAACCAAGCGCGTTATGATCGTCAACATCAAAGGACCTGACAGTCCAATGGCAAAACTGGCGGCTATCGCTATGGGCGGTGGCGCAGGCAAAAAGTCTCCCGTTGAAAAATTGCGCGACAGACTGAATGAGAGAGGCTTTGAGGCGTTCATCTATGAAAGTCCCCTTGACAAAATGATGAAGGAAGTGGCTGCCGGTAAGCCCTTTAACCTGAACTTGTACTTTGCCGGCAAAAACGCCATTTCCGACTTTGTATCCGGTATGGATCTGGTGATCTCTTTCTTTAATGTTGCCAACGGACATCCTGTTTTTGGTATGTCCAAGGGCGGCGGTGAGATTCCCTGGTATGTCCATGAACTGCCTGTGGTGGGTATCTCTGTGAACAAACCCACAATGCTGGCTGACGCACCTATGCTGCGTACCTACATCAACGCCTATGATGCAAATGACGATACGATGGATGCACTGGTTGAGGCACTTGTCACCGGACCGGAAGCATTCAAGGGTACGGATCCCATTGACAGCTACTGCGGACTCTGGGATACGCATATGTAACGGAGGGCAATATGTCCATTTTTGATACCTTTGAAAGAAAGCATAATTACCTGATTTGCGTTGACTCCGACGGTTGCGTGATGGACACGATGAATTGCAAGCATTTCCATTGTTTTGGACCCTGTATGGTAGATGAGTGGGAACTGGGCCAGTGGAAGGATGCAATTCTGGATCGCTGGAATGTGATCAACCTGTTTTCTATGACTCGGGGTATTAACCGATTCAAGGGTCTTGCGATGGCTTTAAGTGAGATCAGCAGACAGTACAAACCTATCGCCGGTATTGCAGCGTTGCAGCATTGGGCAGAGACTGCACCGGCGCTTTCCAACGACGCAGTTACAAGGGCAATTGCAGATTCTGTTGATCCGGATGCAAAGTTGATTTTTAAGAAGGCATTGAGTTGGTCCAAGGCTGTCAATGCGGCCATCGTAAGGCTGCCGGAAGAACTGAAGGTTCCCTATGATGGAGCAAAAGAGGGACTTGCAGCTGCCCACACCTTTGCGGATGTGGCGATGGTATCTTCTGCAAATCGGGACGCAGTTGAGGAAGAATGGGGCAAATTCGGTCTGCTGGAGCACACAGATATCGTACTGGCGCAAGATGTAGGCTCCAAAGCTGCCTGTATTGCGGAAATGATGAAATTCGGCTATGATCCCAATAAGGTCATTATGATAGGCGATGCCCCCGGTGACTGTGACGCAGCGGAGAAAAATGGCGTCCACTACTACCCCATTTTGGTCAATCACGAGAAGCAGAGCTGGGATGAGGCAATTACTGTAGCGTTCAATAAGCTGCAGGCAGGCGAGTATGCTCCTTACGGTGTGGAAAAGAAGCAAAAGTTCCTGCAGAATTTAGGCGGTTAAATACGTAAAGAGCCCGGAATCCAATTCCGGGCTCTAATTATTATGTTCTGAAATTCTGCGGGCAAGTTCTGAGACAAACTGCAGCACCTTTGGTTGTTTCTGCGTACCGGGGAAATACTGCTGCCACAGTGCAGGATCGCCAGCTTTCCAGCCACTCTCAATGGCGGTTCGAATGGATCGGTCTACGCTTTTCCAGCTGTTTAGCTGCATCTCCTGGGCAATGACAGGGTAGATCTCTTTTGTCAGTGTGCGGCTTGGATCTTCCATATACATCGGAATCACGGACAAGAGCTGACGGTAACCGTCCAAATGAACTGGTATCTGCAACAGGCGCAAATATGCCTTTAAAGTGCGAGGTGTTTCGTCCAGATTCTCACGGATCAGATCTTCCAACAAATAAATGAGACTGCCAATTCTGCAGGGTAACACAGTAACATTATCAACGCCATAAGACGGAAGAAGTTTAAGCGTTGGGTGGTCCTGTGACCAGGTGGTTGCCAAAATGACAGGAGGCAGAAAAGATTTTGAGACTTCCAACACGGAGATACCATTCATTTCCGGTAAGCCAAGATCCAGGATCAATGCATCTGGACGAAACTTTTGGATAATCTCGATTGCCTCTGTACCGTTTGCGCAGGTTAAGGTCTCATACTTGCAGGAAATGATTATTTCCAGTGTTGAGCGAAGATCATCGGAACTGTGTGCGATCAGCACCTTGTGCATCAGCGGTCACCTTCTGTTGTAATTTCGCATATAGAATACCACGGTATCAAAGAAAGTGCAATGCGTGCGGCGATCCCAGTTTTAGACGTTTTCAGCAATTCATTTTCTTCGAAATCGTCTTGCATAACCGCATCGCTGGCATAGTTGCTCGATGGCTTTTTTTTCGGAAAAACCGTTATAAATCCCGCGAGCGCGATCAGATTCCAGAATATTCTCCAATGAGTCGACAAAAATATTACCAAGGGGAATGTCACCGTTGTGATCCAGACAGCAGGGGACAATAGTTCCGTCGCAAAGAATACCGATATGATCCCGCAGACCGTAGCAAAATACGTTTTCGCCCAAGTGCCTTGCTTGCAGATCCGGCCAGTCAAATTTGTCGCCATATTCCAAAAATACACCCTTTGCAAGTTGTATGCCTTTGGCGCTTTTTTTCCAGGGTTTGGGGAAATAGGATTCCAGTAATGTTAAAATATCTTCGTTGCGGGTGTCTGCGCCTCCCTGATTCCACAGGCGGAAGCATACGATCTTTTTCCCGGTTGCAGCCTGCCCAAATTGGAAGCAGCCACGAAGATAATCTTCAAAAGAAATGGTAGGGTCGTTGGCTTCAAATGCGTGAAGAGAGATATTCAACTTGTGCAGTCCGGGAGAACGCAACAACATTTCCTGCTGCTTTGCAAGTAATGTTCCGTTGGTAGTGATAATGACTTTGAAACCCGCCGTGCCGGCTAAATCGAGATATTTTTCCAGCATCGGATGACACAGTGGCTCACCCATTAAGTGAAAATATAGAAATTCTGTCCATCCAGTCAGTCTGCACAGTAAATCGGTAAATTCCGGTTCCTGCATCATATACGGCTTACGCTTTGTACCGGGGCAGAAATTGCAGTGTAGATTACAAATGTTGGAAATTTCAGCATAAATCTTTCGAAAACGCATAGGGTCACCTCCCTGTTAACCTCTAGTATAGCACACACCAAAACCATTTCCAAGTGTAAAACCTCACATTTTCGATTGCAGATAGCACAAGATTGTGATATGATAAAAGAAAATGTGGTAGGAGGCAACCTTATGAAAAAGACGATGGATCCTTTATCCTGCGCCGGAAGAATTGCTGAAGTAATTAAAAAGGGCGTTCTGCTAACTGCAGCCCACGGCGGCAAAGTGAATCCTATGACCATCGCCTGGGGAACTGTGGGCATAAACTGGGGTCGGCCTGTGTTTGTTGCCTATGTCCGGGAGAGTCGGTTTACGCGGGAATTGTTGGATGCCAATGGGGAATTTACCGTCAGCGTACCGGTTGACAGCAGTGTTAGCGGTATTTTGAGCGTTTGCGGCACAAAATCCGGTCGAGATATGGATAAAGTTAATGAGCTCGGATTGACGTTGGAAGAACCGGTGAATATTTCTGTTCCCGGAATTGCGGAATTACCCCTTACGCTGGAGTGTAAAGTCTTATATCGACAGAAGCAGGACCTGAGCGGGCTGCCTGAGGACATTTTACAGCGTTATTATCCACAGGATGTAGGTGGATCCGTCCCCGGCAGCAATCGGTATGCGCATATTGCCTATTATGGCGAAATTGTCACAGCGTATTTGATTGAAAAATAAAGTTTTTTTGCCTTTACAAACGGCAAAAACTGATTTATAATAGCGTGGTCGATCGAATGACTTTTGGGCCTGTAGCGCAGCTGGGAGCGCATTACATTCGCATTGTAGGGGTCGGGAGTTCGAATCTCCTCAGGTCCACCAAACAAGTTAAAGGCGAACCCATTTCCTTTGGGAGATGGATTCGCCTTTATCGTTTATTTTTAACAGTGATCTCATATGCATGAAAAGGAGAAATTTATGTTTGATGGTCTTTTGTTGCAAGAATTAATAAAAAAAGAAAACAATATGCCCTTGACACAAATATTTGGATATTCAACAGCAGAAGAACGAATTGAAAAATTGTTAGAAATCAAGCCATATGCGGACAAAGATGCATATGCAATGTATGTACGAATGGTTATCCAAGTTGACACACATAATGTTCAACTTGAAGCTCTATTAGATGTTTTATATGGATTAAAACCTAAAGATCTGATGTACATATGCGAACTTGAGGAGTTTGAAAAACTTCCAGACGAACTAACGATTTATAGAGGAACAAATGTATTTGAAAAACAACCGCGAATATCATGGTCTCTTTCTAAAGATACAGCTATGCGATTCTATAACGGTAAGTTGTTCACAGCAACAGTCAATAAAAATGATATTTTTGGATATTTCACTCATAATTGCCGAGAAAAAGAGATACTTGCTTACATAAAAGAATCGGAATGTTCCTTCACCGAGTTTTCATTATAATCATTAATTTAAATACTTCATAACCTAGAAAGCCACAGACGATTCCTCGCCTGTGGCTTTGCTTATGTTTCATAAATGTCATTTCTTAAGTAATATATACGCATTGTTTTTTGTCGTTTTTTGTGGTATAATATTCCTACAGTTTACGAGATTTACTCTATGCTATTAGGAGGTATTATGAAATTACTCAACCGTCTCAAAATCAATGCTACTGTTCTCTTTAAATACTTTGTATCTATCTGTGGTTCTTTAACAGCACTTGCCAGCCTAATACTTGCCTTTGTTTCTTGGGAAGATATAGGAATCAAGAACTTCTCTTGTAAAATATTGATCTTAGCCGGTATTGTAGTTCTGTCATTGATTGCTGCTGCAATAACGATTTTTGTAAGAAATGAAAAAGCAATTTTTGGAGACATAGATAAAGGTTTGTCAATTCAATATGGTGATGTTATTGATCTTGGATTTGATAATCATGGTAAAAGCAAAAAAATCATTGTTATTCCTGTGAATATTAAAGGTTGCTTACAAAACGCCTGTAAATGATTTCACTCTTCTTGACGTATCAACACTAATTGCTTGGCAGAAAAAACACGCTAAAATCAAAGATGAACCCTATGGAGGTCTGTTCTTAAGCACATACAATCATCCTTTAAACCTATTGTATGATTTAGTTTTTGACAAAAAATGATCAAAGCCACAGACGGTTTCCCGCCTGTGGCTTTGTGATTTTGGGTATCCCTTAGTTTTTATCGTTAAGATTCAACTCATCTTTTATTTCCGTGCTCATAGTGCCTGTTGCACTGTCTTTTTTGCGGGCTTGCCATTCCTGCCAATCCCTCTTCCCTTCCTCAGAGTCAATATACTTCTTCAAAATTGGAAGTAACATTCTTGCCAAAGATTCCATTTCATACTCGGGGATACCTAAATCATTGCGAGGGATTTTCTTTTTTCTCGGCATGATTAGTTATCCTTTCATTTTTTAGTTTTGATCAATCTTCATAGGTCTTTAAAACTTGCGGTCGACCGTGACCTAGTCGTTCTGAGACTTCTCTTCTTGCCTGCTCCAGACTCATACCGCAGGCGATCAGTCTTTTTTCTGTTCTCTGCGCATAGGTGTGGCGTAACGAATGCCAACCGTAACCTTCGTCCGCACGCGCTTTCTTTCCTTTTTCAATCATCAGTTTTCTGTCGGGATCCAGAATTTCGTCAATATGATTGCTCATCCAATTGGTTATGGAGTCCTTCTCTTTCTTCACACTATGCTTGTGATTGTCGCAGAACAGATAATCGCTGGACTTTTTGCCCTTTGATTTGGCATAACGCAAAATTTCTTTCAAGACCAAACTCTGCTCGTGGGTATCCACAGGAACATCTCTCTTGCGACCACCTTTGCCTCTTGGAATATGCAGCTGATTGTTGGCATCCGCTTCTTCCAACTGCCATATACGTACCGTTACCAACTCATTTTTCCGCAGACCAAAATGGTACGAGAGCATTACACCGTACTGCACATCCAAACGACCGAGTTTTATCGCAAGCGCACATAAGCTTTTATATTCACTTTCAAGCAATCCACGATTGTACTTGCCAATCTGCCGTTTCTCCAAATTCAAATCCTTATTATCCGGCAGATGGTTCTTGCACTTGGAGCGTTTGTGCCAGAATCGAATTGCGGACAGCTCGGTCATAATATACCCTGCACTTTTTCCGTTTTCCTGCAGGAAACGAACATAGGCATAGATATGCTTCGGACCGATGTTCTTGATATTCTCAAGACGAAAATCTCTTGCCAGGAATTTTGCAAAGCGATCTTCCAGCGCTTTGTGATAACGCTTTCTTGTTTCAATGGATCCGTTGTTGCAGTTATCAATATCACGCTTAAACTGACCGGCGAGGTTGCCCGCCATATTTGCCTGGGCATCGGTTAGTTCATACTTGAACTGAACGCTCATAGGCCTTACCTCCTTTCACTTAAAATCCGAACGTGCGAAACCGGGACTAAAAATTTCGTATGTTCTGTTTAAGTAATAGGAGAGATCATATTTGCGTTTCAAGAAAACATCACGGAAAATGGGCATTTTCATAAAAAATTTAAAAATTTGTAAAAAATCAGCGGCGATGGAAGGCTTTTTCTTCCATCGCCGCGTTTTGCAGACTAAAAATATATTAAAATATTTGCTGACGAAAATTATCTTCGTGACCAAAATTTGTGCGGTCATTTCGAAAAGACAGTCATATATCATATCGAAAAGAGTGTAGGCCGCTGCCGCTCATTTCGAAACGATAGTCATAAATTATTTCGAAAGGACAGTGCACTTTCGAATTTTACGGGAATAAAAACGCTCTCTATGATTAATCTATAGGACCTCATTTCGAAGAGTGAATCATACTTTATCATTTCAAAATTCATAGATCCTCATATAGCATTTCGAAGAGATAGTGATATGTCATTTCAAAGGGTGAATCATATATCATTTCAAAGAGAATATCCTCTTCATTTCGAAGAGAAAATCATCATCATTTCGAAAAGACAGCGGCAAGGCATAACTATCCCATTGGCACGGACGTAAATTCTCCGTGTCATTTCTTCTGTTTACTTTTACAATGCTCTGAAAATGCCTTGCCGTTCGGCGACTCCAACAGGGTTTCCGTCGCCGTTTCTATTTTCTTCGCCAATAGAAACGGCGACGCTTTCGAAAAGACAATCATAAATCATCTCGAAAAGAAAGACATTGTGACTTTCGAAAGGTAGATCATTTCCTTTCGAAGGGACAGTCATTTTGCCATTTTGAAATGAGCCGTCCCGCTTATCACAGATCAGTTATTAGGTCAGATAACCGTCCTGCGGGACTTATCATATATCATTTCGAAGCGTTCATCATAGAGCATATCGAAAAGAATATCATATTTAGTTGTGCAGCAATGAAGTTGAGTACAGCGGATATACTCCGGCGCATACCTGCCACGTGACAGGCGTCAGATACTCAAATACTGACAGCGCAGTGCCGTATACTGTAACTGTTTACAGCGCCTACTTAATTCGGTCGACGGCAAGGATTTCATTTACCGTTGGAAATCCGGGAAACCTCGGCTGTGGCCTTTGTCGCACAGAGACAGCGGTTGAATTGGCCGTGCCGCACACGGCTGACTGCATGGCAGATATTCTGCTTTGGCTGTCGGGACTTACAGCCTCTGCTATCCACCGTTTTCGTTCACAAACCACAGTCTACTGTGAACTGTTTCGTTGCCTTGTCGCGAAGTTCAGAACCTTGTAGGCAACACTTCCTGGGACTTTTGTCTTTCACTTTGAATTCCTCCTTCATAACTATAAATATATTTTGACTCCGTAACAAGCGCCTTGCCTGCCGGAGAACAAAACCGGAGGAATAGAGAGATTAATCCCTACACTTAAGTAATATGAGTTTTTGATAAAAAAGTCAAGGGGTACACTCCAACTTTTTCGCTAAAATTGAAAACATTTCATTACGAAAATGCACGTCTGATATTACTGCCAGACGTGCGCTGTTACATCGTATTATAAAATAATTTAAGAAATTTTCGTCAAGGAATGTGATGATCTGCTTATCTGTCCCAAAACATAATCCAACAAATTTTGTTACTTTTTCAAAACTACTTTATTTTTCTGAGAAAATATGTTATAATACATAATGCCAAACAAAGCTGAATAAGGAAAAGGATTACTTTTTACCAAGGGGATATTATACCCTTTTTTGGTTATCATCTGATATGAGTTCGGTAAAAGCGCAACTCCACTCAGATGGTAACAAGGGTTTCCTTTTCTATTTGGGCTTTGTTTGGCGACAATCGGAGTTTGCGTTTTTCGGTGCGTGGCTTCGGTCACGCACTTTTTTATTTGTAAATTCGCAGTTTTCTAAATATCTGTCTTGCATTGCTACGGAGAGTAACAACGGTGTCACAGATGGTTTATTGTTCACTTGCGCCCTCCGG
>CAYVSU010000037.1:0-14941 GCA_964454215.1 uncultured Oscillospiraceae bacterium
CATCGGCCCCGCCCTCAGCGCCGCGATACCCAAGGATATGCAGGCGGATATAGTCCGTATCGCAGCTGAACTGATAGTACCAGTCCGTTGCCTTTACGGGATCTTCCGCATACTTTTCCCGGAAGGTGCGGATCACTTCCCGGGGCATTGGAGTCAACGCGCCCATGATCCGGGTGTCAAAGATATCCTTTGCTGTGATGCCGTCGTCGCACAAGCCCTTTTCTACAGCATAATGCAAAATTCCCCCGAGAATTTCCTCCAGGTCCTCTGTCTGCAGTTCCTCAGAGGGCGTGTAATCCTCCAGATGCAAAAGGTCCAGTATCCGGTTCAGCAAAACCTGGTGATCGCAGGGCTCGGCAAGGCCGCGATTCATAGCATAGGACACAAGGGAATCGATGTATGTCTCAATTTTCATAACTCAGTCCTCAACAAACGCTTCTACGCCGCCCTGAGGACGGATGGACAGTACGTGGCAAGCACCTTCGCCCATAGCAGCATCCACACCCTTGCGGAACGCTTCCAGCATTTCAAAGGGCACAAATGCCTGCACTGTACCGGCAAAACCGCCGCCGTGGACCCGGTAAGCGCCCTTGCCCTGCAGATAGTGCTCACACAGTGCCAGCGCCAAACCCACATCCTGGTGCTCTTTATAGCCCGCGGGGATCACATTTTGCAAATACATATAGGAAGA
Source organism: uncultured Oscillospiraceae bacterium (assembly GCA_964454215.1). GTDB lineage: Bacteria > Bacillota > Clostridia > Oscillospirales > Oscillospiraceae > Faecousia. The sequence goes on from CAYVSU010000037.1 coordinate 692, forward strand.
ATGGCCGCTTTCCTTTACCAGGCGCAAAAATTCCGCAAATTCTCCCTTTTCCAGCGCCGCCACCTGTTTCGGTACCCGGGCATTTTCCTGATAAAAGTGGATACAGCGCATCACAGCACGGTCGCCACAGGTCTTTCGCAATTCCGGGATAGCGGCATAAAAATCGCTTTCCGGGATCTGGGTCAGCACTTCCTTACCAAAGTAGGAAGCGACAGCCTTGATCTCACCGGGGACAGCGGCATACTCGTCCGTCAGATCCGCGTGGCTTGCCCGGGTATCGATGATACACAGAGCGTGACCGCAGGCGGAAAAATCAAAAGCCACCGGCAGGATCACCGGATGTTCCTTATCAAAAAAGTCGATGGTCACCAGGTTGCCCACCGCAGAAGCGGTCTGATCCATCAACCCGCAGGGTTTGCCGAAAAATACATTTTCCGCATACTGTCCGATCTGCGCCACCTCTGCCTGGGACACCTTTCCCTCAAAAAACAGGTGATTGATAATGGTGCCGACCAGTACCTCATAGGCGGCAGAGGAGCTTAGACCGCTGCCGGGCAGAACAGTGGATTCGCAGTAAGCATCAAAGCCTTCCACCTTGCAGCCCAACTGGGCAAAGCGGGCCGCAACGCCCCGGATCAGCGCGGGAGTGGCGTTGATCTCGCTTTCCACAGGCGTCAGTTCCCGAACATCCACCTCACAGAGGGGATATCCGGCAGACTGGATGCGGATCACGCTTGTGCCATTGGGGCGGACCGCCGCCACCGTATCCAGATTCACCGCCGCTGCCAGTACCCGGCCACGCTGATGATCGGTATGGTTGCCGCCGATCTCCGTACGACCGGGAGCGGAAAAGTATCGGTTGGGTCTGGTGCCAAACGTGTTGGCAAAACCTGCATCCAAAGATTTTTTTCTTTGTGCATCCAAATAAAGAACAGGTGTGGTCATATGTCACATCTCCCTTTGTTTTTTTCTTTCATTATATACTTGTTCCCTGAAAAAAGAAATAGCCAAAATAAAAAAAACGCCTTTTGCTGCCTGGAAGCAAGGCGCGCAAACGTGTCCGCAAAAACTTACAAAAACTTCTTGTTTTATTCGTATAAACGAAGCATAATAAACAGCGGAATTCCAAAGGATATAAACAGCGCATTACCGAACAATACTGCTGTTCCAACAGCGGATCAGGAGACAGATAAGCTATAGACTATTTGAAGATAGAAGCGGTTGCCGCCCAGTGGGGCATCTCATCCCGCAGATTACAAACCCTCTGTGCAGAGGGAAAAATTGAGGGTGCGATCCGTTTTGGCAGAGCATAGACGATCCCCAAAAAGGTTATATGCGGACAAGGTGACCTTAAAAAGTTTGTACTTTGTTTCGTGTTTAAGGTAATATCCAATATAAAGCGAATCTGCTATACTATCGTCATTCCGATGATGTATAGCAGATTTTTGTTATGCCCGATGCACTCCCGCAGAAAGGAGAACCGTATGTTTACGACATTATTGAAAATTGACACAGGGCAAGCCCGTCCAAACCAAAAAAAGCCCCAAGAGGGCGATCTGTTCAAGGTGATAGCCGCACACGGAAAGACCTTTGAGATCCGGTACGGTTTTTACGAAGAAAGCGATCGGCACAGCCGATACGTGGAACCTGTGGAAATATATCCAAACTTTATTAAGTATCCGCAGCACACTGATGACAGCCAACCCTTTGTTACAGAAATGCAACCCGCCTGTGCATACTTCGGCGGCAAAAAAGGCGCGGACAACGACTGCGGTGACTGCGCGTTTTATGAAAGGTGCGAAGAGTTGATTGGCATCTGCAGCTGCTCTGCAAACAAAAACGCGGACTTTGCCGGGCCGCCGGACGTTCTGTGAGACTAAATTCGCAGAACCCATCCGATCACACAGGCTGCGCTGCGAAGTTTGGCACAGTGAAAGTTGAATATCGTCTTGCTTCCGGCACAGATGCAGATTATGCAACTACTGTTCCGACACAAGCGGGCAGTTATCTTGTACGCTTCAGCGTAGAAGGTAATGAGAACTACACCAGTCTTACTGAAGTAGTGGAACTGGAAATCGCACAGGTTAAATTGACCGTCACGGCAGATAATAAGAGCAAGACCTATGGTGAAAGTGACCCTGCCCTTACTTGGCAGATAACAGAGGGCAAGTTAGTTGGAGAAGATGAACTTCATAATTTCTCAGATCAATACTGTATATCATATAAATAAGCGGTGCTGCCTCCTATGATGCTTAAAGATCATTTGGAGACAGCACCCTTTATTTATAGGCAATGTAGTCATAACAAAAAGTTGATACTGCGGTATAATCTCCGTCAATTTACAGATACTAACAGCGTAATTTGTAAAATTTATGATGTAGGGGCGGCCATTGGCCGTCCGCGGGCGATCGGTGATCGCCCCTACGAGAAAAGGAGAAAGATATATGAAAGCAACTGGCATTGTTCGCAGAGTGGACGATTTGGGAAGAATCGTCATTCCGAAAGAAATCAGAAGAACCCTCCGCATCCGCGAGGGCGACCCTCTTGAGATCTATACAGAAAAAGATGGCGGTGTCATTTTCCGCAAGTATTCCCCTATGGGTGATCTGCAGCCCTTTGCGGCGCAAATGTGTGAATCCATCGGTTCCAACACCGGGCGGATCGCGGCGGTGTCCGACCGGGATGCCATCATCGCCATTCACGGCAGCCCACGGCGGGAGCTGATGGACAAGCCAAACTCCGATGCCCTTTCCAAACTGATGGAGCAGCGAAAAATCTACCGCTACGAGGCCGGTGCTCCCACGATTCCGGCGGCAGAAGGATCGGATAAGTACCATTTGGGCGTCACCGCTCCCATTCTCTCCCAGGGAGACCTGATGGGCTGCGTGATGCTGCTGCTGGGGGAATCGGATGCCCCTTTGGGCGAGGCAGAGCAAAAATTGGTGCAGACTGTAGCGGATTTTCTGGGTAAGCAGATGGAAAACTAAATAAGACTTTCTTCAGCTGGGGCTGCCGGTTTTTCCGCTGCTCCGGCTTTTTTTGCGGAAATCACCGCCAACCGTTGCAACCGGCCATTTTTTCTGCTAGAATAACAGAAAAGACACAAAAAGGCAGGTGAGACCATTGGCAAACCCGGAAAACTATATTGCAGTCTTTGATTCCGGCGTTGGCGGCATCAGTGTCCTGCGGCAGCTGCGCAAGCTGATGCCCGGTGAGAATTTTCTCTACTATGGAGATTCTGCCAATGCGCCCTACGGTTCCCGTTCCTCTGAGGATATCCGTCAACTTTCCCTGAATGTGGCAGATAAATTGCTGCCGCAGGGCATCAAAGCTTTGGTGGTCGCCTGCAACACCGCCACCGCCGCCGCCATCGATACTTTGCGGGAAACCTATCCTGATCTGATCATCGTGGGTATCGAGCCGGCTTTGAAGCCGGCGGCTGACCGTTTTCCCGGGGGGTGCGTCGGTGTGCTGGCAACCCCGGTGACGCTGCGGGAGGAAAAGTTTCAGCATTTGGTGGCCCATCACAGCCGGCATTGCCAGGTGGTGAAGCTGCCTGCTCCCGGCCTTGTGGAACTGATCGAGCAGGGAAACGCCGACAGCCGGGAAGCCGAGACGCTGCTGCAAAAAATTCTTGGACCGTGGATTGGAAAATTAGATGCCTTGGTTCTGGGCTGCACCCATTATCCCTTTGCAAAAACTGTCATTCGCCGGGTCCTGGGCGAAAATGTGCTGCTTTTGGACGGTGGTGAGGGCACTGCCCGGGAGACAAAGCGCCGCCTTTCCCTGGCCGGACTCCTTTCGGATCAAACTGCCGGACACATTATTTGGGACAACAGCCTGCAAAACCCGGAAATCATTGCGCTCTGCAAAAAATTACTGGCCCAGGAATGCCTGTGAGGATATAAACTATGCCGATTGCCGCCGATTCTTACTGTTATCTTTGCCATTTTCGCCGCCATACAGAAAACGCCCGGGCGCTGGGCGACGACGCAACCGCCACGGCTTTTGCTAAAGAGCTGATGCGGATGTATCTGAAGCTGCCGGAAGGCGCCTCCACTCTCGTGTTGGGGGAGAAATTGTCAAAATTATACGATCAGTATTACCATTTGGGACTGGATCGCTGCGCGGAAGAAAAGCGGATCTCCAATCAGTTTGTTGTGGATCGGATGGATGCCATCCGCAGCCGGACAGAAAAGGCTCCTGACCCGGTTTACGCCGGTCTGCAGGGAGCCATTTTGGGCAATTATATTGATTTTTCCGCATTGCAGGGGGAGGTCAGCTTTGAAAAACTGGATCAGATGCTGACAATGGCAGACGAAATTGCTTTGGACCCGGATGTTTACCGGCAGCTTTGTGCCGACCTGGAAAAAGCAAATACCCTGGTGTACTTAACGGACAATGCCGGCGAGATCGGCTTCGACCGGATTCTTGCGGAACAGATCCACAAAAAATATCCCCGGATCGCCATCACCTTCTGTGTCAAAGGCGGTCCTGTTACCAATGATGCCACCCGGCAGGATGCCCAGGCAGTGGGCATTCCCTTTCCTGTTATGGATACCGGTGCTGCTTTGGCCGGCGCTTTGTGGGAAGAAATCAGTCCGGAGGCAAAAAGAGCCCTTTCCGATGCGGATCTGGTGATTTCCAAAGGTCAGGCAAATGTGGAAAGCCTATACGGCTGCGGACTGAATATCTACTATGCTTTCTTGATCAAATGTCAGCGGTTCATCGACCTTTTTCAAAAGCCAAAGCTGACCCCAATGCTGATAAAAGACATAAAATAAGCCAAAGCGTCTGCGTAAAATCGCGCAGACGCTTATAAATTTACAAATTTTCAAAATTTGGGGGCAGACAAGCGGCAAATTATGTGTTATACTATGAGAAGCCATACTCTATTGATTTTTTCAAAAAGGAGGTTTTTCCTTTGAAATATTGGCGCGGATACATCGCGGCCGCCATCATTGCGGCGCTTACCTGGGCGCTGACCGCCTTCTGCCAAAAATACAGCGTCCTCGTGGATATGATCTATCCTTATTTTTCCCGCTTCATCCTAACCTCCCTGGCCCAGTGGTCCTCCGGCGTTTCCTTCTGTCTGTGGCAGGTTTTGGCCGTTCTTCTGGTCGTCATTCTCTTGGCAACCATCGTTTTGATGATCATTTTTAAGTGGAATCCCATTCAATGGTTTGGCTGGGTCCTTACCGCCGCCAGCTTTCTGTGGCTGCTGCATACCGGCATTTACGGCCTTTCAAACTACGCTGGCAGTCTGGCAGACGACATCCGATTGAATGTAAAAACCGGTTACAGCGTCAGCCAATTGGCAGAAGCCACCACTTACTACCGGGATAAAGCCAACGAACTGGCTGACAGCCTTCCCTTGGGAAATATGGGCGAGCGGAATTATCCCACTTTTGAGGAGATGACAGAGCAGGCAGGCGCCGGCTTTACCTCTCTTGTTCGGGATTATTCCTATCCTGTTTTCTCCGGTTCCACGCTGCCGGTAAAGGCCCTTGCCTGGGCGGATTGGTATACTTCTATGGGTATCACCGGTGTAACGATGCCCCTGACCGGCGAAGCCGCCGTCAATACCCAGACGCCTGCTATCAGCCTGCCCTTTACCATCTGCCACGAAATGGCCCACAGAATGTGCATTCCCCAGGAGCGGGATGCCAACCTGGCGGCATTTTTGGCTTGCCAGGCCAATCCTGACCCCTTCTTCCAGTATTCCGGTTACTATATGGCCTTCCGGTACTGCTACAGCGCTTTGACCAGCGTCAATACCAGCGCCGCCAAGAAGGCCGCCGCCGAAATCTACGCCGGCTGCAGCAGCACACTTAAGAGCGACCTTTCTTTCTACGATGTTTACTACTCTGAGAAGATCGACGAAGTGGCTTCGGAAGTTGCGGATGCCGTAAATGATTCCTATATCAAAGTCAGCGGCGACGAAAGCGGCGTGCAGTCCTACGGCGATGTTTGTGACCTGCTGGTTTCCTGGTATATACAGGAGATCTATCTGCCCCAGCATCAGGAAGAAGAACAGCAGTTTGATCCTTTGGATAAGAGCCAAGTATTCCCAGACGGATGGTAACACTATGAATGATATGCAGGAAACGCTGCGGCAGGGACTTCCGGCATTGGGCCTTTCTTTGCCGGAATCCGTACAAAATACGCTCTGCGCCTTTGGCGAGGCTGTGATTAAGCAGAATGAAGTGATGAATCTGACTGCCATTACCGAGCCGGAGGCGGTGGCAAACCTCCATTTGTTGGACAGTTTAACGGTGCTTTCCGCAGCCCAGCTGCAGGAGAAGCAACTGATCGATGTTGGCTGCGGTGCCGGTTTTCCCGGTGTGCCTCTGGCCATTGCCTGCCCATCGGCAAAAGTAACCCTGCTGGACAGTCTGGGTAAACGGATGCGCTGGCTGGAAGAGATCTTGCCCACCCTGGGCGTGAGTGCCGAATGCATCACTGCCCGTGCGGAAGAAGCTGTTGCCCAGCGCCGGGAAACCTACGATTTTGCCACCTCCCGCGCCGTTGCCCGGCTGAATATTCTGCTGGAGCTGACTGCGCCCTATGTTAAAGTGGGCGGCGCGGTTCTGGCAATGAAGGGTGCTGCCGCTAAAGAAGAGCTGGCAGAGGCAAAAAACGCCATAAAAAAGCTGGGATTGCAGCTGGAAGCGGTGAAAGATTTTCCCATCGACGGCACGAACCACTCCGTCATTGTCCTGCGGAAAATTGCTCCCACACCGGTGCAGTATCCCCGCCGATACGCAAAGATCAAGCAAGCACCTCTATAAATACACAGGCGGCAGAGCGATCTCTGCCGCTTTTTTGTAGTATATACAAATTTGAATGACAAACCCGGAAAAATAGTATATAATAAAAAAAACACGTTCAGGTGATCTTTTATGAAATTTGCTTTTTACACTCTCGGGTGCAAAACAAATCAATATGAAACCCAAGCGATGGAGCAGCTTCTTTTAGGGCAGGGCCACAGCGTCGGTTCTTTTGATGAGCTCTGCGACGGCTACATTATCAACACCTGCTCCGTCACCGCCGTAGCGGATAAGAAAAACCGGGCGGTGATCCGCCGCTGCCGCAAGATCAATCCCAACGCCGTCATCGGTGTCTGCGGCTGTTACCCCCAGCACGCGGCGGAGGCTGTGAAGGCGCTGGGAGTGGATGTACTGGGAGGCTCCGGAAAACGGCAGGAATTTGTGGATGCGGTCCTTGCCGCAGCAGCTGACCGACAGTATCGGGAAGCTCTGGATGTTGCCCTGAAACGCCGGGAATTTGAGATTCTCCCCGCCGGCGGACTGGAAGAACGGACAAGAGCGATGCTGAAGGTGCAGGATGGCTGCGTAAATTTCTGTACTTACTGCATCATTCCCTATACCCGTGGCCCTATCCGCTCCGCACCGATAGAGCTGGCTGTGACGCAGGCAAAGGAACTGGAAGCGAAAGGCTACCGGGAGATCGTTATCACCGGCATTGAAATTGCCGGCTGGGGTGTCGATCTGCCGGGAAAACCGCCTGTTTCAGATTTGATTTGCGCCATTTGCGAGGCCGTTCCTGCCCTTCGTATCCGTTTGGGCAGCTTGGAGCCCCGGTCCATAACAGAAGTATTTTGTGAAAAGCTGGTGAAATATCCCAATCTTTGCCCCCAATTCCACCTTTCTATGCAATCCGGCTGTGACAGCGTTCTTTCCCGGATGAAGCGGAAGTACGATACCGCCAGATACTTGGAAAGTGTTACTCTCCTGCGGCGTTTTTTCCCCAACTGTGCCATCACCACCGATATGATCGTGGCTTTTCCGGGAGAAACTGAAGCAGAATTTCAGCAAAGTCTGGCATTTATTCAAAAGTGCGGCTTTGCAGATATGCATATTTTTCCTTATTCCCGCCGCCCCGGTACGCCGGCAGACAAAATGCCCGGGCAGTTGGGAAATACCGTTAAGGAGGCCCGAAGCCGGGAAGCCATCGCCGTTGCGGAACAGATGAAACAGAATTATTTGCAAAGTATGGCAGATACTGTGCAGGAAGTGCTGTTTGAGGAGGCGACCGACGGATTTTTCACCGGTCACTGCCCCAATTACGTAAAAGTTTATGTCCCGGGCGCGAATCTACATAATCAAGTGCGCTCCGTCCGGTTGCGCGGACCTTATTTGGACGGCGTTTTGGGCGAGATCGTGGAATAACGCTGAATAGCATTGGGGTGATTGGACTGTCGCCCCGAGGATAGAAAGAAAATTCTTCCCATTTTCCCTTTTTTAGTATATAATGGTTTTAAATCCTGCCGGGAGGTATTTTTATGCACCATATCGTTGAAAAAGTAATGAATAAAATCCTGCACGTTTTGGAATTCATCATCGCGTTGATGACGCTGATCGTGCTGGTAGTTATGCTGGGTAAAGAGATTTACGCTATGTTCACCGATGCAGCGTATTTTTCCTCGCTGGATACGTTCCTGCACAATATCCTAACCATCGTCGTGGGCTTGGAATTTGTGCGTATGCTGGTGGATCTGACACCGGCAAATACATTGGAAGTGCTGATCGTGGCTATTTCACGCCAGGTCATTATTTCTCACGATAATCCTTTGAGCAATGTAGCTTCCGTCGCCTGTATTGCCGGTTTGTTCGCCATCCGCCGGTTTCTGATCCGCAAGAAGGAGCTGAAGGTAGAAATGAGCGAGGTGAACTGATTTTCTATGGAAATTCAGGAAGTCGTCTCTAAAACAAAGCTGTACCTTTTTGATATGGACGGTACGCTTTACTTAGGCGACCGGCTGTACTCTTTTACAAAGGACTTGCTTTCTGCTATCCGAAATTCCGGTGGAAAGTACCTGTTTATGACGAATAATTCCTCCAAAAGCGTGGCAGATTACATAAAAAAGTTGGAAAAACTTGGTATTTCCGCCACAAGAGAGGATTTTATCACATCTTCCCAGGCCACCGCATATTATTTGAAAGCCCACCATCCAGGCAAAACCCTCTATGTCTGCGGCACACAATCGCTGATCGCAGAGCTGGAAAGCGAAGGATTTTCCGTTACCACCAATTTGGATGAGGTGGCGTGTGTGGTTATGGGCTTTGATACAGAGCTGACCTTTCAGAAGCTTCACGATGTCAGCTACCTGCTCCTGACCCGAAAAGACCTTCCCTATATTGCCACCAATCCGGATCTGGTGTGCCCCACGGAGTTTGGTGCTGTGCCGGATTGCGGCAGTGTGTGTATCGGCATCAAAAATGCCACAGGCAGGGAGCCTGTGGTCATCGGAAAACCCAGCCCTTTGATGCCCCAATTGGCGATGGAGCGCTGGGGATATACGCCGGCAGAAACAGCGGTCATCGGCGACCGGATCTATACGGATGTCCGCTCCGGGATCAACGCCGGCGCAACGGGCATTTTGGTGCTGTCCGGCGAATCCACGATGCAGACCGTGGCTGAATCGGATGTGAAACCCCACTTGATCCTGCAGGATGCCGGGGAATTACTGAAATATTTTCAGTAAATAAGAATTAGAACACAAAAAAACGCGGCAGAGTGAACCTCTGCCGCGTTTCTGTTATTTATGCCATCTGCGGAAACCCAACCGGTCAAACATCACGATCACCACAATGTTGACAATGATGCAGGATGCCGCCGTCAGCCCCAGCTGCCAAAGCAGACATTTCACTGCCTTCATCAGCATATCCATCATCTCTAACTTGGCAAAACCTGCAGTGTTGACCGCCATAACAATGGTCAGAACCGTACCCAGCACCGTCCACAGAATTCCCGCTGTTTTTTGGGTAAACTGCCACGCGTCCAGACTGGACATTCCCCACCAGCAGCGAAAACCTACGCCGTGGTTTGCCTCTTTCGGCGGGGTCGCTAAGTACAGCAGGCCAAAACCCAGCAACAGCAACGGCCCTGCCATCACTGCCAGCCGCAAAAGTCCATCCACCCAGCCGGTAAGCTTGCTCAGATCCGGTAACAGCGCGCCAATATCAAAATCGCTCAGAAATTTTTCCAGCGCTTCTTTCATGATAACTCCTTATTTTTCTTCCAAAAACTGATTGATCTCCTGCACAAAGCTGCCCACATCCTGGAAGCGGCGGTAAACCGACGCAAAACGGATGTATGCCACTTCGTCGATGGTCTTGATCCGGGACATCACCATCTCGCCGATCTTATCGGTACTGACCTCCCGCTCCAGAGAATTTTGAATAGATTGCTCGATCTCCGTTGTGATCCGTTCCAGATCTGCCATTTCCACTTTCCGCTTATCAAAAGCCCGGACCATTGCGTTAATGATCTTGTTCCGGTCAAAGCTTTGGCGGGTGCCGTTGCGCTTGATTACAATAATAGGCAGGCTTTCCACGATCTCATAAGTGGTAAACCGGCGTTGACAAGCGATGCACTCACGGCGGCGGCGGATGCTGTTGCCATCCTCACTGCGCCGGGAATCTACGACCTTGCTCTCCTGATCACCGCAAAACGGACACTTCATAGGAAAACACTCCCCTTTTTCATAGTTTTTACCATTATAGCAGAATAAATTTCCTGTGTCCAGTATTTTTTCCTTGTCAACCACAGTCAGTTGGGTTAAAATAGGTTTACGACCCTATGATAAGGAGAATATTATGTGCAAACAACTGAAACTGTCCATAGCCTGGGCGGTTATGTATATCATTTGCGTGGTTTTTAGCTTCATTCCTGCAGGAAATGACTTATTAACGGTTCTGGAAGCGGCATTGGCGTTGGGATTTTTCATTCCACCGGCTTTATTGCTGCACTATGCCGTTATTACCGGCAAAAAAACTACCCTTATACGGATCCGAAATCTTTGCTTTGCCTCCTTGGGATCAACCTTGGCGCTTTTGGTGCTGAATTTTCTTTCTGTTTATTTCAGTGCAGAAATGGGAACAGCGGTATACTATCTGTTGACTCTGGTTTCTGTTCCTATGATCTGCTCCCAGTTTTGGCTGCTAAGTCTGTTCGTTTGGGCCTGCTTCCTGATGGTATGCCTGCAGGAGCTGCGTAAGCTGCAGCAAAAAGAAGCCCAGGCGCTGGAAGAAAAAATGAAGAGAAAAAAAGAAAAAAAGAACAAATAACTCTCCTGCAGGGGCGGCTTTTGCCGCTCCTGTTTTTGCGGCGGAACATAATTTAAGTTTACATAACATCATAGTTATAAATAAAAGGTCATTACTTTTTTTATTTTCCTCTTTACTGCTGGGGAAAAGAGGTGTATAATAAAGCATTATGATGAGGGAGGTGCGGTCTGTGAACTGTATTAAATGTGGTAAACAATGCAAAAGCAAGCACATTTTTTGCGACGAATGCTGCGAAGGAATGCGGGATTACCCTGTAAAACCCGGAACCCCGATTTATCTCCCCTCACGCACCGGTTCTCCAGCAGAGAAAAAGAAGCCGGCAAAAAAGCGGCGACTGCCGAAGTCTGAGGATCTGATCCTGCGTCTTCGCTCCGCTAACCGGTGGCTAACTGCAGCATTGATCATTTGCCTGCTGGGTTTTTTGATCGTCAGCGGTGTGTTGATCTATGTTTTGGAGGATATGGGAACGCCTTTATTTTCATAAGTAACCGAAAATGTTTCACGTGAAACATTTTCGCGTAGTCCCGTTTTTTATGTTTCACGTGAAACAATCAATTTTTGGAGGTGCCATATGGGTAAGATAGTAGCGGTCGTTAACCAAAAAGGCGGCGTGGGTAAAACCACGACTGCTGTGAACCTTACAGCCTGCTTGCAAGAGCTGGGAAAAAAAGTCCTGCTCTGTGATTTTGATCCCCAGGCCAATGCCACCTCCGGTATTGGCGTGGAGAAGAAAAAGGTCCGCCACAGTGTTTATGATGTTATTATCAACGCTTTGCCGGTAAAAGAGGCTATCATCTCTACCAAATACGGCGATATCCTCCCATCTGCCGCGGATCTTGCCGGTGCAGGTGTGGAGTTGGTAATGATGGAGAATCCGCATTACCGCCTTTCTGAAGCCTTGAAGCCTCTAAAAGAAGAATACGACTTAATTTTGATTGACTGTCCCCCGTCTTTGGAGCTTCTGACCTTGAATGCATTGGCGGCGGCAGATGGTATTTTAATTCCTGTGCAGTGCGAGTATTACGCACTTGAAGGGCTTTCTGATCTGATGAGCACGATGCGGATGGTGAAACGCCGCATCAATCCCAATTTAGAGATCTTTAGTGTCGTTTTAACGATGTTTGACGGCAGAACCAATTTTTCCAACCAAGTGGCACAGGAAGTCCGCCGCCATTTTCCCGGGAAGGTCTGCGCCAATGTGATTCCCCGGAATATCCGTCTGGCGGAAGCCCCCAGTCACGGCAAGCCTATTAACGCCTACGACCGCAGCAGCCGCGGCGGTGTGGCATATAAACAAGTTGCAGAGGAGATTAAGCATAAACTATAAAAGAAGGACCTGAATTGGAAACACGCTTTTTGCTTGCTATTATTTTAGTCCTACCCTTTTCAATAGCCGCGTATAGCAGCGGCTATACCAATCCCCACCCGTCAGCTATCTCACAACTGTAATTTATCGGGATAGGGACGAGGAAGAACCTCGTCACACCGTTATTTACACATACACTACGGTTAAAAAATACCGAATTAACTTCCACGCCAGAAAGGAATGAAGCATTTTGGCATCACAAAAAGGTCTTGGCAGAGGACTTGGTGCGCTTTTGGGTGATTTTGCAGACACCCCCACTGAAAAAAGTCCCTATCAGCTCCTGCCTATTCATAAAGTAGAACCCAACCGCAATCAGCCACGTCAGGATTTTGACGAAGAAGAATTGGAAGCCCTTTCAGAATCCATCGCCACCCACGGCGTGATCCAGCCTTTGACAGTTCGGGAAATGGATAACGGATATTATCAAATCATTGCCGGCGAACGCCGTTGGCGGGCAGCCAGAATGGCGAATTTAACAGAAATTCCCGCGGTCATTATGGAAGCTGACGATAAAAAAGTGATGGAGCTGGCGCTGATCGAGAATCTGCAGCGGCAGGACCTAAACCCTGTGGAAGAAGCACAGGGCTATCAAACACTGATGGACGACTATGGCCTTACCCAGGAAGAGACCGCTTCCCGGGTCGGAAAATCCCGCAGTGCCGTAGCAAACGCACTGCGCCTGCTGCATTTGAGTGATGAAATTTTGGAGCGCGTCCGCACCGGCGATTTGTCAGCCGGCCACGCAAGAGCCGTTCTCTCTATTAAATCCGAGAAAAAGCAGCTGGAAGCCGCCCAAAAAATTGCCGCTCTGGGACTTTCTGTCCGGCAGGCAGAACTGCTTTGCAAGAATATGAGCGCCGAACCCAAGCCTGAACCTGCAGTTACACTGGCTGTGGATTATGTGGCAGAGTGTGAGAAAAATCTTTCCAAACACCTGGGCCGGGGCGTAAAGATCGTCAACGGCAAGCGCAAGGGTCGTTTTGAACTGGAATTTTACGGGCAGGATGATTTGCAGAACCTGCTGGATGCCCTGATGAAATTAGGGAGGTAAATGTATGATTCCTGTGGATATGTCCCACTATCTAGGCGGTAAGATCGTAAATGTGCTGGATAATGCATAAAAAAGCATCAATTTCTGAAAACGAAATGGAATAAGGAGAGTTTGTCATGTTAGACATTAAAAAAATCAAGGAAAATCCCGAGGCGGTAAAGGCCGGCCTGCGGGCAAAGGAAGTGGACTGCGATGCCACCATTGACCGTATTCTGGAGCTGGATGTTCAGGTCCGCGGTCTGAAAACCTCCACAGAAACCAAAACCGCTGAAAAGAACAAGCTGTCCAAGGAAAACGGTAAGCTGTTCGGACAGAAAAAAGGCGCAGAGAGAAAAGGCGAGGACACTTCAGCTATTGAGGCCCAGATCAATGCCAATATGGCATCCTCCGTTGCTATCGATGCCGCCATTGCCGACGACAAGGCAAAGCTGAAAGAGTTGGACGAGCAGCTTTACACCGCTATGCTGAGCCTGCCCAATCTGCCGGACGCAGATCTGCTTCCCGGCGGTAAGGAAAATAATGAGCCTCTGCGCTACATCGGCGAGAAGCACAGCTTTGATTTCGAGCCCAAGCACCACGTAGATCTGTGCCAGGATCTGGGTCTGATCGACTATGAGCGGGGCGTCAAGCTGGCAGGTGCCGGCAACTGGATGTACACCGGCATGGGCGCACGTCTGGAATGGGCTCTGCTGAACTACTTCATCGACACCCACACTGCCGACGGCTACGACTTCATTCTG
>CAYVSU010000038.1:0-14590 GCA_964454215.1 uncultured Oscillospiraceae bacterium
ATCTGGGTACCGGCAAGGAGGCCAACATCTCCATCACCGCTTCCACCAACCTGTCTCAGGAAGATATCGACAAGGCTGTGAAGGAAGCTGAGCAGTTCGCTGCGGAAGACAAGGCGCGTAAAGAAGAGGTCGACACACACAATATGGCAGATCAGACCGTTTATCAGACCGAGAAAACACTGAACGAGCTGGGTGACAAGATCTCCGCTGACGAGAAGGCAGCCATCCAGACAGCTGTTGATAAGCTGAAAGAGGTCAATAAAGGCACTGACATTGCTGCTATTAAGGCCGCTACCGAGGAAGTCCAGCAAGCCTTCTACAAGGTCAGCGAAAAGCTGTATCAGCAGGCAAATCCTCAGGGTCAGCCCGGTGCACAGCCTAATGACGACGGCGTTGTGGACGCTGACTACGAAACTGTTGACTAATTGATCACACCAAAGGGGCGGAAACCACCGCCCCTTGTTGGTGTATAGCGAGGTGAACGCCATATGGCAGAAAATAAGCGTGATTATTATGAGGTTCTGGGGCTTCAAAAGGACGCCAGTACCGATGACATAAAGAAAGCCTACCGCAAGCAGGCAATGAAATATCACCCGGACCGCAACCCCGGCAACAAGGAAGCCGAGGAAAGGTTCAAAGAGGTGGGCGAGGCCTACGAAGTGCTGTCCGACGACGACAAGCGCAGCCGCTACGATCAGTTTGGATTTGCCGGCGTAGACCCCAATTTGGGCGCAGGTGCCGGCGGCGCTTACGGCTCCGGCTTTGGCGGTTTTGGTGATTTCGGTGACTTGGGCGATATTTTCGGCTCTTTCTTCGGCAGCGGCAGTCGCCGGGGTAATTCCGCAAACGCCCCCCGTCGGGGCGAAAATGTGGGCGCACGGCTGGATCTGACTTTCGAAGAGGCCGCATTCGGCTGCGAAAAGGAAGTGTCCGTCCAGCGGATCGAAAACTGCGCCACCTGCGGCGGCAACGGCAGTGCTGACGGTGTGGTGGAAACCTGTTCCTACTGCCGGGGTGCCGGTCAGGTCAAAACGGTGCAGAACTTTATGGGTATGCAGATGCAGTCCAGCTCCGTTTGTCCCCAGTGTAACGGCCGGGGCAAGGTTATCAAGAACCCATGCGCCACTTGCCGCGGCAAAGGCAAAGTCCGCCGCACCCAAAAGATCAAGGTTAAAATTCCCGCCGGTGTCAATGCCGGTCAAAGTGTCCGGGCTCCCGGCGAAGGCTGCGTAGGTGCTAACGGCGGTCCTAACGGCGATCTGTTGGTGGAGATCTACATCAAGCGCCATCCCATTTTCACCCGGCAGGAATATACCGTCCTGTGCGAAGTTCCCATTACCTTCGCTCAGGCGGCTTTGGGCACAGAAATTCAAGTGCCCACCCTGGAGGGCAATGTTCCCTTCACCATCCCGGAAGGCACCCAAACCGGCACGACATTTACCTTAAATGGCAAGGGCATTCCCTATGTCAACTCTTCCCGCCGGGGCAATCTTCGGTTTACCGTGGTGGTGGAAACACCCACGAGACTCAGCAAAGAGCAGAAGGAACTTTTGCAAAAGCTGGACGAAACGCTGGATAAAAAATCCAGTCCCAAACGGAAGAAGTTTTTTGAAACCATCAAAGATATTTTTGATTGAAAGAAGCGGGCAGCTCGTTGTAAGAGCTGCCCGCTGAAGCTTTATGTACGGCGGATCGTTCCCTATCCGCCTTTTCGCGTCACACCGATGCGCTTTTCGGCGACACACTTGACAGAAAATGTACCGTTTGTTCTTCGTCGTCACGAGATGCAACCGTTTTTCTGTCCATAATCAGTATCACCCGAAATGCTTTGTTTTATGCAAAAAATTTATTTATCCAGATGCACATTCAAGTGAGGGTAGGTCATTTTCACGCCCGACTCCTCAAACAGCACCCTGATTCGCTGCAGAGCATCAAATTTTACCGCCCAGTAGTTGTTGGAAGCAACCCACACCCGCAAGGTATAGGAGATGGCGCTTTCACCGTAATTGGTCAGCGCAGCAAAGGGTTCTGCTGGTTCTTTCAGTACCCGCTCATCCTGCGCGGCTTTCAGCAGACAGTCTAGAACCGTTTGAATGGGCGAATCGTAAGAGGCAGTCACCTCGATATCCAGCCGGCGGGTGCCGGTGACGCTGTAATTGACGATCTCCGCAGCTACCACTGCACTGTTAGGAATGTAAATAATCTTATTGTCAGGCGTGGTCAGCCGGGTATAGGCAATACCGATCTCCTTGACACTGCCGGACTGTCCCGCGATCTCCACATAATCTCCCGCGCCAAAGGGATGGGTATACAGCAGCGTAAAGCCGCCGATCACATTGGCAAGCATATTCTGCAGTGCCAGAGAAATCGCCAAGGTCGCCACGGATGCCAACGCCACAACGCCAGTCACGTTCACGCCCATAGAGGCCACCGTCGTTAAGATCAGCAGCACTAACAGAACCGTCCGCGTCAGTGTGCGGATCAGGCCATAGGCTGCTTTATCCAGGCGGGAACGGTTCAGCAGGCGATTCAGCAGGGTCATTACGATCCGAATCAGCAGGCCGCCGACAGCCAAAATGATCACTGCCGTAAAAATTCGCGTTCCCCAGCCGGCGCTTAATTTCTGCAGCCAGGCGAGGCATTTTTCCCAAAAAGTCATAATAACATTCCTTTCATCGTTTCTTTCACTCATTATATCCCCGGCAACTGGCAAAATCAAGATTCATCTTAAGAATATCTTAATGGAGCACCCTCTTTTTTCTTATTAAATCCGATGATATAATGGTGTCAAAGAAAGGATGATGCTTATGTACCGCATTTTGATCTGCGATGACCAACCGGATATTGTCAGCGCCCTGCGCATTTATCTGACACCGGAGGGCTACCAAATCCGGGAAGCCTTTACAGGAAAGCAAGCGCTGGATATTCTGCAAAAAGAGGATATTCATTTAGTGCTGCTGGATATTATGATGCCCCAAATGGACGGCATCACCGCCACCGCAAAGATCCGGGAATTTTCCAATGTGCCCATTTTACTGCTCACTGCCAAATCTGAAACGGAGGACAAAGTGCTGGGCCTGAATGTAGGCGCGGACGACTACATCACCAAACCTTTTGTACCGGTGGAGGTGCTGGCCCGGGTTCGTTCCCATTTGCGCAGATTCTCCAAACTGGGCAGCCAGCCGGTAAATAGCGGCAGCGATATTCTCTCCATCGGCGGCATCACCTTAAACGACCAGAGCAAAAGTGTCACCGTGGACGATGAGCCAATAACGCTGACTCCCACGGAATACAGCATTCTGCGGTTGCTGATGCGAAACCCCGGAAAAGTTTACTCCACAAAAGACCTCTACGAAGCGGTCTGGCAGGAGGCATCCTTCGGCAGCGAAGGGGCTGTGGCAGTCCACATCCGCCACCTGCGGCAGAAGATCGAAATTGATCCCTCGGACCCCCGTTACATTAAAGTGGTCTGGGGTCACGGCTATAAAATAGAAGGAGGAACGAACAAATGAAGCATTCCAAGTTATTAAAAGCCTTTGCCATTGTGCTGGCAGCCCTCTCGCTGACTGCCGCCGTCGGCAGCATCGGTGGTATGTGGGCGCTGACAAATGCCGGTCTGTATGAACAAACCTATGAAGAGCGGTATCAGGCTGAAGTGGATAGTGTCTGCCAATCCCTTGCTGTGCGGGCAGTGCGACGTTTTGCCTCCCTCACCTTAGGAGGCTGCCCGGAAGAACTGGTGGATTCCCACTACGGAAATGTCTTTACCTACGATTTTTCCCGCACGCTGTCTGAAAGCAAGGTTACCTATGCCATCGCCGACCAAAATGGCATCATTTGGGAATGTGCCAAGGGGGCAAACACAACCGCCCCGCTCCATATGGAGATTCCCATTTCGGAGCAAAGCCATCTTGCCCTGGTTCCGGGTGGGGATACAGTCCCAGAGGAGACATTCACCCTTTATTACACCCGGAAGATCACACGAGATGGACTGATCATATGGGAAACTGCCAGCGCCTTGTGTTATCTCCAACCTACCCCGGATTTTACTGTGCACATTTATCTGGAAGCAGACGCAGCCCACGAAGCAAACGACTGGATGCTTCTGAAAATTCTCTTCGCCTGTAAGGATCTTTTCCCATATATTTTGGCAGGCAGTTCCCTGATTTTTCTCCTGTGCGTCATCTACCTGTGCTTTGCGGCAGGCAGAAAACGGGGATCGAACAAAATTCACGCCGGTGGACTGAATCGTTTGCCTTTGGATATCTACTTGTTTGCTATTTCCGCAGCTGTCATCTACATTCTTCCAATCGTCGAGAGGGAAGTCCGCGTTTCCAGCCGTTACGCACCTTATTGGTGTATCGCCACAGTTCTGACCATCGGCTTTATGTGCAGCCTGCTTTTGGTGGCGTTCTTCTTTGCCTGCGTTGCCCAGTGCAAGACCCCGGATGGCTTCTTTTATAAAAACGCCTTCGTTTACCGCTGTCTGCATCGCCTTTGGCAGTGCGGCTGTTGGCTGGTCCGGACAGTTCAGGCGCTGCTTAGGATGATTCCGACAATCTGGCAATGGTTGCTGACCGCCCTTTGTATGGCACTTTCCCTGCTGCTGACCTTCCATATGGCCGCAGGTGCCAGCTATTTCCGCATCAACGAATCCTGTTTCTTCCTGTTCCTGCTGGTGATCCTTGGCTGCTTCTGCCTTGTTTGCTACGGTGGCTGGTGCTTCGGTGTCCTCATCAAGGGCGCATCCGCTATGGCAAAGGGTGATCTGAGCAAAAAGGTCCCCACAAAGTATCTTTACGGTGCCTTCAAGACCTTCGCCTTGGAGTTGAACAGCTTGGCAGATGCTGCCTATATCGCCGCCCAAAATCAGATGCGCTCCGAGCGGATGAAGACCGAGCTGATCACCAACGTTTCTCACGACATCAAGACTCCCCTGACCTCCATTATCAACTTTGTTGACCTTCTGCAAAAGCCTCACACGGCGGAAGAGGAATCCCAGTATCTGGATGTACTCTCCCGGCAATCCGCCCAGATGAAGCGGCTTATCGACGATCTGATGGACCTGAGTAAAGCCGCCACCGGCAATATGACCGTCAGCATTGCACAACTGGATGCTGTTGAAGCAGTCAATCAGGCGCTGGGCGAATTTGCCGACAAGCTGGATGCTGCAAATCTGAGTCCCGTATTCCGCCACCCGGACAAGCCCGTGACCGTCAACGCGGATGGACGGCTCCTTTGGCGGGTGCTGAGTAACCTGCTTTCCAACATCGTCAAATATTCTATGACCGGCACCCGGGTATATCTGGAATTAACCGAAACAGATACCCACGCCATTCTGTCCCTGAAAAATATTTCCCGTGAGCCACTGAATCTCTCTGCCGATGCGCTGATGGAGCGGTTCGTTCAGGGGGACGCCTCCCGAAATACCGAAGGAAGCGGATTGGGTTTAAACATTGCGCAAAGTCTGATGCAAGTGCAAAAAGGCAGTCTTTCTCTCCATCTGGATGGTGATCTTTTCAAAGTCACCCTAACTTTGCCAAAAGCATAATCAAATAAACGCTCCCGGGAAATCCCGGGAGCGTCATATTTTCTCATTTTACGCCCAGCGCCGCTTCCGTTTCGGCTACCGTCTGCGCAAGGTATTCATTCACTTCCGCAAGGCCACTGCCAACCAGCGCCATCGTCCGATCGTAGGAAGCCTCCGCCATTTTGCAGACCGATTCACTGATGCCGAACTGGGTCTGCCAATCCTCGATCTGCTTGTCCAACGGCAAAATGTAATAACCGTAGGGCCAGCGGGCAGCGGCTACGGATTTATCCGAATACCGATAGACCCAAGTGGGCAGAATCTCAACCGCCTCCACCAGGACTGTGCCATCGGTATATTTACAAAAAGTCACGCTAAACAGCAGGCCGTCCTCGGTATGGGCAGTGGAATGGTTCATTTCTGACTGCTGCTGGTTGGAAAGGCTGTTGCCCATGGAGTACAGGCAAACGGTTTTGTGGTCTTCATCAGTGGTGCTGGTCAACAGCTCCATCGGCTGCACCACATGGGGATGTCCGCCAATGATCACATCCACACCCAGATCACACAAGTTCTGGGCAATGGTTTTTTGATCTGCATTGGGCTTGGTGGAATACTCAATGCCCCAGTGAAGGAACACCACAGTGACCTCAGCACCGTCTTCCTTCATCAGCCGCATATTTTCCCGGATCTCCTCATAGAAAAGATCCAAATTGGCATAGTCAAAGGAATTGATGTAGGGCTTGTCCGCATCCTTCACCGGAATGCCGTTAAGTGCCACCTTGTCCGGATCGTTATCGGTGTCATAGGTATAGCACATCATACCCACAGCAATGTTGTTGCGTTGGACGATGAGATAGTCCGGATCCTCCGCGTTGTCCTTTGTGCCCAAATAATCCATCTGGTACTCCATCAGCACATCCACGGTGCGGGTCAGGCCGGTCGTTCTGGTATCGTAGGTGTGGTTATTGGCCGTGAGCATCATATCAAATCCGGTATTTTTAGCCACGTCAACAAAGAAATCCGGGCTGTTGAACTGGGGATAGCCACCGAAGGAATAGCCGTTATCATCGCCGGCAAGGGTGGTCTCCAAATTGATCACAGCATAATCCGCGCCGGTCACATAATCTGCAAAATATTGGAAGGTCTTCTGAAAATCCTTATAATTCGTCGCCTTGGCGTCATAGGCATACACCGGCACATGGCCAATCAGGTCGCCGGTAGCCGACAGGGTAAAGCTGGACTCCTTTTGAACAGGCGGCTCTGTGGTCTCCTGGGGCTGGGTAGTGGGCTCTGTGGTGCTGCCGTCGGTTGTGCCGTCAGGTTCCGTTGTCTGCGTCCCTGTAGTTTCCATAGAAGGCCGGGACTCCTCCGGCGATCCGTCTTTACCGGCAAACAGCGCAACGCACACCAAAATCGCCAGCACCAGGAACAAAGCCACTGCCAGCATCAGCAAAAATTCATTGGAAAGGTGTTTGCGGCCTTTGGGCCGTCTTCTGGGGTTAGGGGTCTGCATAGGTATCTCCTTTAATCGTCCAGCAGGTAGTGGACAGAGTAAATTTTTTCTCCGTGACGATAGTACATTCTGGGCACCCGCCGGCTGACGCCGCAGACAAATTCGTAATTAAAGCTGTCTGCCGCGGCGGCGATCTCTTCCACAGAAATATGGGCATCTCCGTTGGTGCCCACAAGGGTCACCCGGTCAAACTGCTGAACATCGGGAATGTCTGTTACATCCACCATCATCTGGTCCATACATACTCTTCCCAAAATGGGTGCTTTTTTGCCCCGGATCAGTACATAGAATTTCCCGGAAAGGCTTCTGCGGTAGCCGTCAGCATAGCCCACAGGAATGGTAGCTACCAAAGTGGGGCGCTGCGTAACGAAGGTACCGCCGTAGCTGATCTCCCGACCCGGCTCCAGCAGCCGCAGATTCACAATACGGCTGACCCAGCTGAGTGCCGGACGCAGGGAAAGACCGGAAGTATCCACTTCGGTGCTGGGGTACATCCCGTAGGTCACGATACCGGAACGGACCAGCTCATATTGGCAGTCAAAATTCAGTATGCCTGCGGAATTGTCCAAATGGCGGATGGGTATATTCACGCCCCGCGCTTTCAGCATCCGGTCAAAGGCCGCAAACAGTTCTGCCTGCTTTTTTGCCCGGGAAAGGTCAGCGCAGTCGGCAGTGGCAAAGTGGCTGAAAAGGCCCTCCGCATAAAGTCCCGGCAGATGGGCGATCTCAGCACAGATATCTGCTTCCGCTTCCGTTGCCTGGAAGCCCAAACGACTCATTCCGGTATCCACAGCAAAGTGGAATCGGGCCGTTTTACCCAGCCGCACCGCTTCTTCGGAAAGCGCCTTGGCATCCTCGTAACGGAAGATGGTCAGCCGGATATTTTCCTCTATCGCCAAGGCATATGCCTTAGGCTGGGTGTGTCCCAAGATCAAAATAGGATCTTCGATCCCTGCCCGGCGCAATTCCTGCGCCTCCAGCATAGAAGAAACGCCAAAAAAGGCACACTTTCCCTGCAGCAGCTTTGCAATCTGGATGGCACCGTGACCGTAGGCATCGGCTTTTACTACTGCCATCACGGCTTTTCCTGCTTTTTTGCAGACAGCATCAAAGTTTTCCGCGATGGCATCCAGATCGATCTTTACATATGTATTATCGAAGTGCATCGAATCAGCTCCAAAACCATAGTTGCATCCATTCTAACACGGATAGCGTAAAAAGTAAACACCCCGCTTTGGCGGGGTGTTGAAAGAATTATTTTGCTGTGCCGTCGGGATTGAACAGAGGCAGGGGCTCCAGATAGATCAGGTCCTCCCGGCCAATGGCATCGCCCTCGGCAAGGATGGCCATTCTGCCGCAAATAATGCCGCCGGCCTTTTCCACCAGAGCCTCCAGCGCCGCAAGGCTCTCGCCAGTGGAGATCACATCGTCCACAACCAGGATCTTCTTGCCTTTCATCAGCGCTGCATCGGCACCGTCTAAATACAGATGCTGCTCCCGGGCAGTGGTAATGGAGCGAACAGACACTTCAAAAATATCCCGCATATACAGCTTGGGCCCCTTCCGGGCAAGAATGTACTTGGCATCGCCGGCCTGCCGGGCCATCTCGTGAGCCAGAGGAATACCCTTAGCTTCCGCAGTGATGATATAGTCGTATTCAGGTGCCAGCTTCAGCAATTCCCGGGCGCAGGCAACCGTCAGCTCCTGATCGCCAAAAATCACAAAGCCTGCAATGGACAGATTCTCATTTAAGGGACAGATGGGAAGATCCCGCTCCAGACCCGCAATGGTCATATGATGAAACATAAAGAATCGCTCCTTCGTTTTTTATTCTAAATTATATTATACGAAAGGGGAAGAATAATGTCAAGAATTTCCCAAACGGAAAAGCTCCCGCTGCAAAATGCAGCGGGAACTTTCCGCGATGGGTTTTGGAAAGAAGAGAGGTAGAAAAAGGGATCTACGTTCGAAAGGCAGACGGTTCGCGGCGCGTCCAACCTTTCTGGTTATACGATACTATCCGCATTTGAACACGGCGTGACACAAATGAAAACAAAAAACGACTAATTTGTGAACAGCTATCCTTATCTTCTCTTGCAGGCATAGGCATAGGCCATTTTATAGTCCTCCAACTCCCGGTAACATTCTTCCAGCCGGGGGATCGCCATATCCGGATCGCTTTTTTCCCCTTTCCGGAAATGCTCTGCCGCCTGGGCGTACTCCTGCAAAAGAAAGTGCGCCTCGCCCCGCAGCAAATGCCACTGCTCATCCCGGTTTTCGCAAGCATCCAGCACTGACCCTGCCCGCAAGGCATCCTGCCTTGCCAACGCCTGCCGGGCCTTGGCCTGCAGCAAATCCTCTGTATTGGGAAGCTCAGCTCCCAAAGGATCCAGCTTTGCCAGCAAAAGCTGCCGCTTTTCCGCCAGCAAGTCGCAATAGGGACTCTTCTCTGTCTCCTCCAATAAAGAAAGCGCATAGGGTCGTCGGTCTTCCCCAATGGCCCGCTCCGCCAGCTGCAGCGCCGCCCACTGCCAAAGAAGCCCCTGTTCCCAATCAAATACCGGGTCCGGTTGTTGATAATCTGCCAAAAGCTTCCGCACCTTTTCCCAGTCCTGCCGCTGCCACGCCTGCCGGGCAGCCGCCATTACCGCCTCATTGGGAGAAGTAACCGCCGTTTCCTCCAGAAAATAGCTCACCGGTTTTCCCAACCGGGCAGCAAAATACTTCAATTTTTCCATAGACGGTCTTGCCGACCCATTTTCAATTTGGGAAAGCATATTTCGGGTCAGCACATCGCCGCAAAGCTCCCGCTGGGAAAGCCCCGCGGCCAGCCGCGCCTGCTTCAATTTTTCTCCCAACTCCATACTGCCGCCTCCTTGGGTAAGTTTGATTTACCTCCATTATACCACGCTTTTTCAAAAAATGCCACCGACACAAAAAATTCATTTGCTATTTTTTAGAAATTGCGATACCATATGCAAAAGAAGACCAAAAGGAGGCACACTATGCTGTCTGACCATCGGGCCTTAAAAGCCGCCGCCAAACGATCCCTGTCGCAGGCAGGCTTTAGCCCCAAAAAATTGATTTTGATCCATACCGGCACGGCGCTGGCGGTTTCCCTGCTGCTGTTGCTGGTAGACTACTTACTGGAGCAGCAAATCGGCAATACCGGCGGCCTGAGCGGACTTGGAGCCCGGGCAATGCTGACCACCACCCAATCCGTCCTGCAAATCGTCCAAATGGCGGTTCTGATTTTTTGGCAGATCGGCTATCTCCACGGGGCGCTACGAATTGCCCGGGGAGAAACAGCAGGACCTGATTCCCTGTTGCAGGGTTTCCGCAGCTTTGGCAGTGTCCTGCGGCTGCAGCTTTTGATGGGTGTGATGTTTGTAGGATTGCTGATCGTCTGCGGCTATGTCGCCAGCTTCCTGTTTATGGCCTCGCCCTGGAGCAACGGTATTACGGAAGAGCTGACTGCGCTGCTGGAAAATGCAGAACTGTTGGAAAACGCGGAGCTTCTGGAAGAAGCTATGTCCGGACTGATTTCTGAACAAATAATTCCGATTATGCTGATCTATGGGGCCTTGCTTCTGGTCATTGTCGTTCCGGTGTTTTACCGTCTGCGGTTTGCCCAGTATGCCGTAATGGACGGCGAAAGAAGCGCTATGGCCGCTATGCGGATCAGCCGACACCTGACAAAGGGAAATTGCAAGCATCTGCTGAAACTGGATGTGAGTTTTTGGTGGTTCTATGTTTTGGATCTGCTGATAACTGCGATGTGTTACGGCGATATGCTGCTGGATGCCGCAGGCGTGCAACTGCCAATAAACGCAACGGCAAGCTTCTTCCTGTTCTTCGGCCTGTACCTCATTGGACAGCTGGCTCTTTACTGCTTCTGCCGCAACCAGGTGGAAGTGACCTACGCCCACGCTTACTGTGCTTTGAAAACACCAACGGAATAAAAACAGAGCGCGCTGCCTGGCAGCGCGCTCAAGTTATTTTGCGTTATCAGCCCGCACCAATGATAGAAACATCGGTAACGTGGGTCTGGGCATTGTTGTACCAGTACAGGAAACCGGTGACATCAACGGTCTCACCGATCTTCAGGCCCTCAACAGCCTTGTAAACATCGGAGTCCGCACCGGTGCCGATCATATAAACGTTAACGGTGAAGGTGTAAGTAGTGGTGCCGTCGGTGACATTGAAGTACAGGTCATCGCCCTGAGAGCCGGAGCCGTCCCACTTGTACAGGAAAGCGGTCTCATTGCCGTTGGCATCGGTGGATGCAGCAACCGTCAGGCCCTTGAAGACGACCAGGTCATTCATCTTGTCGGCCAACGCTTCCTTGCCGATCAAGTCGGTCACATCGTCAGCAGTATAGGCAGTATTGTCGGTGCCCAGGATCTGGATGGAGGCATCCACGATCTCCACTTCACCGGACCACTCAGCCTTGTAACCGGAAACCAGGATCTTGGTGCCGGGAACCAGGACATCGGCCTCCTCCTGGGTGCAGGCATAGCTGTAGATGTAGTAGCCGCCATCCTTCGCCAGAGCGTAGATGTGGCAAGCGCCGTTATACCAGGATTCAACAGCCGCAACAGTGCAAACAACAGTCACAGCATCGTCCACATTGGCAGCGGCAAACTCTTCATGGGTCATAGCGACAGAGGTAACAGAGGTAACGTGGGTCTGGGCATTGTTGTACCAGTACAGGAAGCCCTCGATGTTGATGACATCACCAATCTGCAGGGCCTCAACAGCCTTGTAAACATCGGAGTCCGCACCGGTGCCGATCATATAAACATTAACAGTGAAGGTATAGGTGGTGGTTCCGTCGGTGACATTGAAGTACAGGTCATCGCCCTGAGAGCCGGAGCCGTCCCACTTGTACAGGAAAGCGGCCTCATTGCCGTTGGCATCGGTGGATGCGGCAACTGTCAGATTCTGGAAGGCCACCAGGTCGTTCATACAGTCAATCAGTTCGTCTGTGCCGAACAGCTCGGTAACATCGTCAGCGCCGAAGTAGGTTGCATCCGCTTCCAGCTTCTCGATGGTTGCGTCCACGATCTCCACTTCACCGGACCACTCAGCCTTGTAGCCGGAAACACGGATCTTGGTGCCAACGGTCAGCGCGTCAGCCTCTTCCTGGGTGCAGGCATAGTTGTAAATATAGTAGCCGCCGTCTTCTGCCAGAGCGTAGATGTGGCAAACGCCATTGTACCAGGATTCGACAGCAGCAATGTAGCATTCCACAACAACAGCGCTGTCAATGGCAGCTGCGTCAAACTCATCGTGGGTCATCACTTCTACGGTTTCAGTGCCGCCGGTAGTGGTGGGTTCAGCAGTGGTAGTGGGAACAACGGTAGTGGTGGTGCTGGGGGACTCTTCCTTCTTGGCACAGCCGGCAAACAGAGCCATAATCATAACCAAGACCAGCAAAAATGCGATCAGTTTCTTCATATTTGGTTGTCTCCTTTTTATTGGGGTAATGGATTCTTGTAGGGTCATTATACAACAAAGAATTTAGAAATCAATATATTTCGATAAATCTTTATTGTTTTTTCTTTTTCAAAAATTGTCTTACAGCAAAAAGGCCAATCAGCACCCAGGCTCCTGCCAGAGAACCCAGCAGAATGACGGACGTTGTGGGCAGCGGGCCAAGATCCGCCCGTTCTGTGTCCGCACCCAGGGAGCCGATCTGGTCCAGCCGGTACAGCGAGCGCATATTGTCGTACAGCTTTTCGTAATAGGCATCGTCCACCGTTTCCTTGCGGCGAACAGACTTGGTCACATTTTCGATCATCTGCCCGGCCGCATCCCGCAGCGACGCAGAGCCGCTGAACACCGGTGTGACAAAGGTATTCTCCGTGTTTTCCAGCAGCAGTTTGGCGGCCTGGATCTTGACTTCGTAGTAAAAATCGTTGTCTTCGCCTTCCCGGGACAAATAATCCTGATATTCCACACTCTGCTGGGCTTTGGAGGTGACAGGCACATAACCCTCTGTCTGTGAGTAAGCGATCTGCACATCATTGGTCAACAGATACTGCACAAACAGCCAGGATGCCAAAACCTCCTGCTCATCTTCCTTGTTGAAAATACAAACCGAGGGACCCTGTGAGATCATTTGGGGATTTTCCGTATCAAACTGGGGAATTTCCATCACTTCGATCTCAAAATCCACCAACTTATCCTCCGCGATATCCAAAAGGGGTGCATCAGAGCCCATCCATGTGGCGCCTGCGGTGGAATCCACCGCAAAAATGCACTGTCCGGCATTGAGAAAGTTGGCGGGATAGCTGGAAATCTTAAAAGTGGAGAAAGCGCCCACCGCCACGTGGTCTGCAACGGTTTCCAACAAAGCCTTGGTGGTATCGTTAAAAATGAGAATGTCGCCTTCCGCAGTGGAATATCCGCCGCCGGTCTGCTTCAGCATTTGGATCATCATATTGTCCGTAGACTTATAGATAAAGGGGATCATCACCTTTTGTCCGTTGACAATGTAGTTGCCGTTTGTATCCTTGGCTGTAGCGGCATCGGAAACCTCCCACACAAATTCCCAGGTCAGCTTCTCAGGCAGGGTAAAGCCCAGGGCCTCCACATAGGTCTTATTCACGTAACACGCCTCCGTGGAGCGCATAAAAGGCAGTGCATAAGTCAGCCCATTGATCTTACATTCCTCCAGAAATTTCGGAATGATTTCCTCCTTTTTAGGGGAGTCAAAGCGGATCTTGCTGCCACCGAGGCCGTACTGCCGGTCGGCCATCAGCTGATCCAGGGATACCACGCTGTTGGTTCCCGTCAGATAGGTGGCGATATGGTCGGGGTATGTGATACACACATTGGGGGTGGTGTTGGTGGAAATATTGGTAATTACATCGTTATAAATCCGCCCGTAGTCCGTGTACAGCCGCAAATTTACCTTGATATTGGGATACAGCGCCTCAAAATCTGCAATGGCCTTTTCGTAGATCTCCACCTGGGTCATATTGGTGTCGTTTTTTGCCCAAAAGGTGATCTCATAATCCCGGCTTTCGTCAAAATACTCCGGCACCCGGAAGGCTTCCTGCCCATCGGCCCCGTGACAGCCCGCAAGAGGAATTGTCAGTGCCACCAGCAGGAGCAATGCGATCCATTTTTTCATCCTTTGGTGCCTCCTCTCGCCACGCCCTCCATAATCTTATCCCGAAATAAGAGGAACAAAATGATCAGCGGTGCGGAGATCACAACCACCGCCGCCATCATTGCCGGTATATTCTCTCTGCCGAAACCGCTTTCCCGGATTTCCTGAATGCCGTTGGATACCAAAAAGTAGGCCTGATCATCGGTGATCAGCCGGGGCCATACATAGCTGTTCCAGCACTCAATAACTTTCAGAATGGTCACAGTGATCAAGGTGGGCTTGCAGATGGGGATCAGCACTTTGAACAGATACTTCAGATCCGAAGTGCCGTCCGCCTTGGCGGCGTAGTACAGTTCATCCGGCACCTGTGGAAAATTTTCCTTCAGCAGGTAGATGTGAAGCAGCGAGGTTGCCGAGGGGCGGGCCA
>CAYVSU010000039.1:0-14173 GCA_964454215.1 uncultured Oscillospiraceae bacterium
TTTTTAAAAGGGGTTTTTCCTTAACTGGTTAGTTTTACGTGGTAACCAACACTTTAGAAAGAAGGTATTTTTTCTTTAAGTGTGGAATAAACTCCGAGATTACAAAAAATGACTCCAGCGCAGTTTGGTCTACGCTGGAGTTTTTTATATTCTTTTCCTTGTTGGAGATTTTCTCTTCAGGCACTTTGGGCATCCGCTGCCATTGACACGCATGTAGATTTTTGCAGAATACTTGTGGCCATTTGAGCATAGCCACTGTACCGATTCATGACTTTGGGGCAGATATTTAGATGGCATCTTTTCATTTTTAGGATGCCATTCCTTGCACAGATCGGGGTAAAGGGTTAGCAAATCGTTTTCACCGACAACGGGAAGCTTGTGACTATCATGCTCTGTTATGGTGTTTGCTGCTGGCTGGAACGGTGATGGCGCAACTGGCGGCAGTGCTTCCAGTACCGCAAATGGTGCTTATGTTGTAGAGGGAATTTGTGCGGCACTACTACTTGCTGAATAGGGACTAATCTTACAAATGCGCAAAGCGGGACTTCATTTTAGAAGCCCTGCTTTTTTCAACCTGAGGAAAGAAAAAGTGAGCCGTCTGTCGCAACCAGATGGCTCACTAGGTTTTGAGGCATAGCCTCAACTTCGTGTTCGTTTATCCGACTGTGGCAACCGTCTGGGTTCCACACTTTTATTATATCCTAATGATCGAAATTCGTCAAGTACGCATTGTAAGTTGTTTGTTCACATAGCATTAGGAGTTTATTTGTCCCCATGCTGTTCTTATTATCTCTTTATCTTGTAACAATCAACTTCGACGATATGAATACAGCAAACAAATTTAAACACGAAATAAGTTGACGATATGATTCGTCTAAATTTCTCATAACGTATATTCTCTACGTTGTAGACGAAACAGGAAAAGTCCTTTTGTCTCTAGGCATTTTACAACAAGAAATAACGTCTACAAATTATTTGTTCTTACTGCCGTGTTTATATTAAGGTAGACAACTTAGGAATATCTTCATGGAGCTCTCCTTCATATAGCTCCTTAATTCTGATAATATCAGAAGTTGTAGGCCGGAAATAACATGCAACTGAATCGATACTTTTGTGCCTTAGCAGAATTTGAAGCTCAAGTCGCTTAATCCCTTTTTTGACGAGTCTCATTGCAAAACCGTGCCGGAAGCGATGGTTAAGATTGTGCTCTCTTTCTTCTGTATCAAGAGCAATGCCAGCTGCAATAAAGATGGGACGGAGCGTTTTGTTCCAGGTTTGCTGATAAAGGCAGCCACCACGCGTATTTAAAAAGATGTAGAAATTAGGATCTTCGTATTTTTCTGATTCTCGAACGCGATCCGCAGTAACACGATCCCAATAACCTTTGCCGTATTTGGCTCGTGCGGCTAAATGTGCTTCCTCGATGTATTCGTTAATTAACTCAGCCAAGTCACGCGTGATAGACACTTTTTGTAATCCATAGTCGGGGATGCTGTACTCTTTTCGTTTGTAGTCTTGTGGCGTTTGCACCTTCATACATCCCTTTGCGGCTTGCGATACTTTGTCATCGCTGCAACGGTTGCGTAGATAAATAACATTCGTCCATCCAGTGCCCTCAATGTTTTCTTCAACAACATCATCATTTGTAAGGCCAAATACCTCGCCAATTCTAAGGCCGTGTTCGTACATAAGCCGCACGATAATCTCTTCGCGAATAGTATAGTCCTTTTTGATTATATCTAAGATGCGTTTGTATTCATCTTCAGAAATATAGCGGGGAACCTCGCGTGATTGCACAACTCGCTCATTTCTGCGATATGGTGCGTTTATGTCTGAAAAGTTACCAGAGATAACGTTTTGAGAGCGGATTACTCTTTGGTTGAGTGCATGGTTTTCGATACCAATATGCTCGCAGTATTTACGATAGATGCCAAGGTATGTGTTTACGGTGCTATTGTCTCGTGTTTCAAATAAGTTGAATTGAATACTCTCACCACCATAACTGATTCCCATAAGGAAATCTTTAAATGCTTCGATATCTGCGATGGTAAAGTCGACAAGCTTTTTGCCGATAATCACTTCGTAACTATATAATAATCGCAAAGCGGGAGCAGCTTGCCTGCGTGTAGAATAAGGTTCTCTCTTTTGGTTCAAGAAATCAAAGGCTTCCGGGATGGGTTGCATATCACTTGTGTACATAATGATTGCCTTGTATCCATTTTTTAAATCTCGAGTGTAAGTAGGGAAGACGATATCTTCTGTTCCAATAACCTTGTTTTTGCTATCTTTATACACGCGTTCATAGTATATAGCACCGTTGCTGTTTCTTTTTTCATTGATTACTTGCATAGACACGCTCCTTTGTATAGAGACAATTCTACATTATTAATTATACACCAGCTGAAAAGGAATTTAAAGGATAAATTTTGAAAAAAAGGTGGTACATTTTTGCAAAGTGTGATATAATACAGGTAGAAAAACGACATGAGAAAGTGTACCAGAGAAGGGAAAACGATTAGAATGATAGAAACGATAGAAAAAAGAAGAATAAGGATTGAAAAAGGGTTCGTTTCTCGTAAAACGACGCAATTTCTGAACAATTCTAAAAAAAGGTACAAAAAGCCAAGTATTGATAACGATTTGAATGTGGTGCAGTATGCGGCACTGACCCATATGATGGCCCAGGTTTCCGGCCTTGAGGTTGGAGAATTTGTACACGTGATTGCTGACTGTCATATTTATGACCGGCATATTCCTGCCGTCAAGGCAATGCTGGAGCGGGAAGGATTTGCCGCACCGGAATTTAAAATGGACAAGAGCGTTACGGATTTCTATGCCTTTACAAAGGATTCCTTCCAGATGGAAAACTATCAGTACCATTCCTTTGATTTTGAGATTCCAATGGCGATTTGAGGAGAATGTATGGAACTGATTGTTGCGGTTTATGATGACTGGGGAATTGGCAAAGACGGCACGCAGCCCATCGCACTATCAGCTGACCGGAAATTCTTCCGTGAAACTACCCGGGGGGCTATGGTGATCGCCGGTCGCCGTACTATTGAGGATTTCCCTGAAAAGAAGCCTTTGCCTGGCAGGGTGAATGTGGCGCTGACCCGTAGCGGAGTCGAAATAATGGGATTTACGGTATGCGCAAGTCCGGAAGAAGCGACACAACTGGCCAAAAAAGCTGACCGTTGCTTTGTAATCGGCGGTGGAAGCATCTATCGACAGATGCTTCCTATGTGCGATGCAGCATACATAACGAAGGTGCATTGTCAACCGGAGTCAGATACCTATTTTCCAAATTTGGATGCAGACGAAAGCTGGTATCTTTCTGAAGTTCTGCAGTCAGGTAAGGAAAATGGAATTGCTTACGAAATGTGCTTATATAAAAGAAAAGGAACGGTTTAAGCCGTTCCTTTTGCTCTTATTTCGGGTAGGATGACCTTTTTGCGCAACATCATAAAATAGATGTAATCGCCGATTGTGGCAATGATCCAGGAAATAGGGTAGGATATATAGAGTGCTTCCGGCGTCTTATAATACGCGAACACTGTATATACCCACACTACGCGAAACACGCATACGCAAATCAAGGAAATAATCGTGGGGAACATAGTCCGCTTCATACCGCGCAGCGTGCCACCAATGCTGTCCATAATACCGCCTATGAAGAAGGTGGTGTTCATAATCAGCATTCGGACCATGGCGCTGGAAATTACCTCGGTGTCTTTTGAGTATAAATGCAGGAGTTCTTCGCCAAAAACATAGGATAGCAATCCTGCGGTTGTTGTTAGCGTAGCAACGCCCAGAACGGTGCGCTTTAAAACATCGCAGATCCGCTTGTAATTATGTGCACCGTAATTTTGACTGGTGAAGCTTAATGCTGCCTGATAAAATGCATTGTTGATACAAAGAACAAATTGGCCGATGTTGGCGGCGATAGTGTTGCCGCTGATGGCAGCGGGGCCCATAGAATTGATAGAAGATTGGATCAGTACATTGGAGATGCTGAAAAGGCTGGTGGATATGCCGGAAGGAAGCCCAATACGCAGGATTTGTACCAGTTTGCCTTTGCTGATTTTTAATTTTTTGAGATACAAGCGGCAGTCATTATCACAGTGCATCAGACAGTGAATTACCAAAATACAGGAAACGGCGTGGGATACGGCAGTGGCAATGGCAACGCCTGCAACATCAAGGTGCAGTACCAAAACGAAGAATAGGTTAAGCAGCACATTGATAAGTCCGGATAGAGCCAGGAAATACATCGGCCGCTTGGTATCACCGATGGAGCGAAGAACGGCGGCAGCAAAGGTATAAATCAACTGAAAAGGAACGCCGAGAAAATAGATCCGGATATACAAAAGCGCGTTATCGAGCACTTCTGCAGGGGTGTCCATCAGTATCAGCATCGGTTCAGACAGCACGATACCCAGGCACATCAGCCCGATGCCGCCAATTATGGCGGTAAGAATAGATGTGTGAACCGAGTCCGATACATCTTTTGGCTTGCCGGCACCGCGATAATTGGCGATTACGATATTCGAACCTACTGTGATGCCTGTAAAGACAGAAATCAGCAAATTGATCAGAGAAGTGGTAGAGCCTACGGCCGCCAGACAATTATCGCTATCCTCAGCAAATTGCCCTAGTATGATCATATCAGCAGCGTTAAACAGTAATTGCAACACCTGCGAAAGGATCAGGGGAATTGCAAAAAGCATAATATTGGGCATAATTGGCCCGTGGCACATATCGATTTCATATCGGGACTTGCGTTTTATCATACCGGGAACGCCTCTTTTCTTCACGGCGAAAGGGTCGTGTATTAAGGCTGTTATAATCCTTTTGAAATGGAAAGTCAATCACCAAACGCAGATTTTTTCGAAAGGTAATTGATTATCAGAAATAATCGTGTTAAAATATACAAAAAAGAAAGAGGAGTGATGTGTTATGGCTATTTTATCACCTTCCATTCTAGCTGCCGATCCCGCCAACCTGGGCCGTGATACCCAGATGATCGCCGATTCCGGCTGCAAGTGGGTACATATCGATATTATGGACGGTCACTTTGTTCCCAATCTTTCCTTTGGATGGAGCACCGTGAAGGCTCTTAAGGGCATTGAAGGGCTTGTGCGGGATGTGCATCTGATGATCGATCGCCCCATTCGTTATGTTAATGAATTCTGCAAGGCCGGTGCTGACTACCTGACGATTCACGTAGAAGCGGATACTGAAGAAAATACCCTTGCGGCGCTGGATAAAATTGCTGCAAACGGTGTAAAGCCCGGTATTGTAGTCAAGCCCAAAACACCGGCGCAGGCTGTTAAACCCTTCCTTTCCAGGTGCGAAATGGTTCTGGTGATGACAGTAGAGCCCGGCTTTGGTGGTCAAAAGTTTATGACGGATATGATGCCTAAAGTGGCAGAGATCCGAAAAATGCTGAACGAAGTCAATCCTGATTGCCACGTGGAAGTGGACGGCGGTGTGGACCTTTCCAATGTGGTGCTTTGCAAGGAAAGCGGTGCTGACGTTCTGGTCGCAGGTTCTTCCTACTTTAAGGCTGTGGACAAGACCTCGTTTGTTCAGGAAATGGAAAAGTAAGAAAAACGCGCCGCAGTTGCGGTGCGTTTTTTCAATATTGCAAAAATTGGGTCTACAAATATTCAAATGTGTTTGATATAATAACATCATCACCTTGAGAAAGGACGATATTTATGGCACTGAAGATCTTAGCAATGAACCCTAGTTTCCAGCATTTTGAGGCAGATTTGCTGCAGCGGGTCAAGAATTTCGAAAGTACACATAAAGCGATTGTAAAAAACGGTACACTGGCAGACTTTGCTAACGCCCACCTGTTTTATGGATTTCACCGGGAGCCCGGTGGATGGGTCTACCGGGAGTGGGCGCCCGCAGCGGAAAAAATGTATCTGACAGGCGATTTTTGCGGTTGGGATCGGTATGCGCATCCTATGATAAAAAAAGAAAACGGCGTATTCGAGCTTCACTTAAAGGGTGAAGACTCCCTTGTGGACGGCCAGAAGGTAATGGCAATTGTGGTCCATAACGGACAGGAACTGGAACGGATTCCGCTGTATGCCACACGGGTGGAGCAGGACAAGAATACCAGAGCCTGGAGCGCGGTGATCCACGAAATGAAGCCCTATCATTGGACGGATGCCGCCTTTAAACCAAAGAAGAAACTCTTCATTTATGAATGCCATATCGGTATGGCGCAGGAAGATGGCAAGGTTGGCAGTTACGATGAATTTCGTAGAAATGTGTTACCTCGTGTCAAGAACCTTGGTTACAACGCGTTGCAGATTATGGCCATTATGGAGCATCCCTATTACGCGTCTTTTGGCTATCAGGTTACTAATTTCTTTGCCGCCTCCTCTTGGTTCGGAATGCCTGAAGATCTGAAATCGCTGATTAACGACGCCCATAAAATGGGCATTGCCGTTCTTTTGGATGTGGTGCATTCCCATGCTTCCAAGAATACCCGGGAAGGCATCAATGAATTTGATGGAACAGCCTATCAGTTTTTCCACGACGGCGCCAAGGGCGATCACAGTGCCTGGGGAACCAAGTGTTTCAACTACGGCAAGCACGAAGTACTGCACTTCCTTTTGAGTAATCTGAAATTTTGGATGGACGAGTACCATTTCGACGGCTTCCGGTTTGACGGTGTTACTTCTATGCTGTATCACGATCACGGTTTGGGTGTGGCCTTTACAGGTCCGGAGATGTACTTCTCAATGAATACCGATACCGATGCTGTTACCTATCTGCAGCTTGCCAATGAGTTGGTGCGGCAAGTCAACCCCAACGCCATTATGATAGCCGAGGATATGTCTGCGATGCCCGGTCTTTGCCTGCCAATTGAAGATGGTGGCGTTGGTTTTGATTACCGGCTGGCAATGGGTGAGCCGGATATGTGGATCCGTCTGCTGAAGGAAAAGAAAGATGAGGACTGGGATTTTAATCAGATCTATTATGAGCTTGCTAACCGCCGCCCCGGTGAGAAGGTGATCGGTTACTGTGAATCCCACGACCAGGCATTGGTTGGCGATAAAACACTGATGTTCCGTTTGTGTGACCAAGAAATGTACTGGGCAATGGATGCCGGAAATCAAAGTATGATCATTGAGCGCGGTATGGCGATCCATAAAATGCTGCGGCTGCTGACGATGACCTTGGGAGGAGAAGGCTACCTGACCTTTATGGGCAATGAGTTCGGGCATCCCGAATGGATCGACTTTCCCAGAGAAGGCAACGGTTGGAGTTACCATTACTGCCGCCGTCAGTGGAGCCTTGCAGATAATCCGGACCTGAAATATAAGTACCTGTATGCCTTTGAGAGGGATATGGTAGAACTTGCCAAGAAGCACAAGGTTATCGGCGGAGCGGATAAGCAGATGCTGGTCAGCAACGATGATAATGTTGTGGTTTATAAAAAGGGCGGTGCCACATTTGCTTTTAACTTCGATCCTTCCAAATCGCATAACGGTTATTTTGTCCCGGTTGCGGAAGCAGGTGAGTACTGCGTGGTGATGTCCAGTGATGATTACTGCTACGGCGGTCACGGACGGGTCTATCACCAAAGCTATCACGCATCCAAGCAGAGCGATGGACGGATCGGATTCCAGATGTACTTGCCTACCAGAACGGCTGTGATCTTCTGTAAAAAATCCAAGTAAACAGAAAAAAGGCGCGTTGTAACGCGCCTTTTTGTTATCCTAAAGAAGTAAGAAGCGCAATGCGCAGCTGCAAAATCTTCTGGATATGATAATTGGTGACGATATCCAGTTCCGTAGGCTCATCCAGTGTGCGATCGTCACAGATATGCGCACCGATATCTTCCAGCAACATTCGGTTCTCGGAACTCAGCCGGCCGGGAACACCCATAGCATGGAGTACTTCCATCTGCGCGACCAGCTCCCAAGCCATTTGCTCACATTTTCGAAAGACTTCCAGCTGCTGCTTCTGTCGGCTTAACCGCAGAAAGAGTGTTTGATTGGAAAAAACACCCAACTGCAAGTGTATGTTCTGGATTTTTTTGCTCATTCCGGTAGAATCCGGCAACACGTCATCTCCGTCAAAAAGGTTTTCAATAAAGGTGATGACTTCCTGATCCAAGCTTTGAACGGTAGCGCGAATTTGCCGGCTGTTGTCATAGGGACAAACAAGCGTGTTGATCAGCATACCGACGGCTAAACCAATTGCGGTATCCCAAATACGCTCAAAAGCATAGGCCCAGGGCTGGATATCCGGTGTGGTGCAAAGCAAAACAACAATAAAGCAGGGGAGACTGGGTGAGAAACGAAATCTAAGTGCATTGTACAGGGTGATTACCAGCACAATACCAATACCAACGGCCAACAGATCGGCAATTGGCAGAGCAATCAATCCGATTCCCACCAAGGCACCGAAGAGAACGCCAATAATCTGGGTCAGACAGGATTCCACAGAAGCCCGGAAGGTTGGCTGTACCGCTGCCATAGCACCCAGCATAGCAAAAATCAGCTTAGAGGAGGATGCACCCAAAGCATCAACCAATATCATAGACAGAATAACGGCAACAGCCGTTTTAACGGTTCGGAGACCGATATGGATTCGATTCACAGGTAATTTCATAATGCGCTCCCAGGTGCTTGCAATATCGATGACAATTCAGTAGGATCTGTCATAACAGTGTCCTTGCAAAAAGTCTTCCGATGCCGTCCTTATCGTAACTGCCGCAGACTGAGTTGGCAGTGGAATTTACTTCTGCAATGGCCTTTGACACTGTAGCAGATGTGCCAGCAAGTTTTCGTATATGATGGCAAAGGTCAACCCAAATAAGAAACAGGAAACAACAAGTGTTGTTTCCTGTTTCTTGGTCCGAGTGACTGGATTCGAACCAGCGGCCTCTTGAACCCCATTCAAGCGCGATACCAAACTTCGCCACACCCGGATTTATGCTTGCCTCTCGACAGCTAGGACATAATAGCACACCTTGCCGAAAAAAGCAAGCATTATTTTTCCTTTTTTGAAAAATTTTTAGTCTCCGGGATTTGTGCTGATAACCTTGCCCAAATTCCAGAGCTGGACGACCTTCTGCTCGGCAACTTTCTTTTCATCATCGTTTTCGTATTCCACATATACAGTGTGGCTGCCGCAATCGGCGCACTCGACCTGCACGTTCCATCCTCCCTCATGCATCAGCATACCGTTGCCGCGGCAAATGGGGCAATCTTCCAATTCATAAAGGTTTTCCATATAATTTCTCCTTATCTGAAAATCGTTTCTTTTGTATCCAGTATTTCCATACGGCAGCATTTACTGAAGTCGGGCTTCATCTCGGGCAGATGCCGTTCAATGGCCACGCAAAGCTGAGCAGGGTTCAATGTGGGATTTTGACAGCAGATTCTTGCGTGGATCAAAATAGTATGGTCATTGGCGGCGGTTAATTTCAATGCCTTGATCATCGGGATGATATCCTGCTGTAAAACGCCATTTTTGTTTTTCTTTTCCACAAGCAGATTCTCTCGGGCAAACAGTTCACGGATTGATTTTTCCCCACCGACAGGGATGCCAGCGTCATATTCCAGCGTGATACAGCAATCCAACAATGCAAGATCCTTGATTTTCCTGCCGTTGTCATATACATCCAACACCCTGACACCCTCAGTAAGGGTGTGATTCAAACGGGCGCGGATATCATCATTGGTGAAACCGTCGCTGTCCAGATCGAAGTCCAAAAGCTCACAGTGGCTTTCTATACCGACAGAAAGGGGAAGTGCAATAGAAACGGAAGGTCTGGGATTGAATCCCTTGGTGTGGGTCAATGGCAGGCCTGCCCGCTTAAAGGAACGCTGGAACAGTCGCATCAGATCCAGGTGAGAGATCCAAATGGCATTGCCTTGTTTTTCAAAAAGCAGTCTAGGCATCGCAATCCACCTCCTTCAGAAGACAGTTGGCACCGCAACCGGCGCAACCTTGTCGGCAATCCGGAGTGACAGTTTCATCATATGCCCGCCTGCGCTCCCGCAGCAGGAATTTTTTGGTGATGCCAACATCTACGGTATCCCAGGGCAGGATCTCGTCCTCCCCATAGCCGCGGACAGTATAGAAATTGGGATCGATGCCGCATTTGTTAAACGCATCAAACCAAATGCCATAGTTGAAATATTCGTCCCAGCCATCCAGTTTGGCGCCATTTTTCGCCGCTTCCTCGATCACCGCACCCAAGCGACGGTCACCTCTGGCAAACACCGCCTCAA
Source organism: uncultured Oscillospiraceae bacterium (assembly GCA_964454215.1). Lineage (GTDB taxonomy): Bacteria > Bacillota > Clostridia > Oscillospirales > Oscillospiraceae > Faecousia. The sequence goes on from CAYVSU010000039.1 coordinate 10,269, forward strand.
GACGGCTCAGATCGGGGGAGTGGTAATCGTATTCGATGGACTTGGAATAGAAATGGCTCTTCAGCAGCTTGCAGCGGCGCAGATATTCCTCCGGTGTGATTTGCTGTTCCCACTGGAAAGGCGTGTGAGGCTTGGGTACGAAAAAGGCTGTTGCCACATGGATGCGAAGTCCACGCTTTTTGTTCGCAGCATTTTCTTTCCACGCCAAAACGATCTTGTAGACCAGTTCGGCAATACCAATCACATCTTCGTCGGTTTCTGTGGGCAGACCCAGCATAAAGTAGAGCTTAACATTGTTCCAGCCACCGGAGAAGGCGTTGATGCAAGTGCTGAGGATCTCTTCCTCTGTTAGATTCTTGTTGATCACATCCCGCAGCCGCTGGGTTCCCGCTTCAGGAGCAAAGGTCAATCCACTCTTGCGGACAGTTTGCAGCTTTTCCATTAGCTCCCGGGAGAAGTTATCCGCCCGCAGAGAAGGGACAGACAAACTGATGCGGTTTTGTTCACAATACGGTATCAATGCGTCGGTCAGTTGCCTGAGGCCCCGGTAGTCCGAGGTGGAGAGACTGGAAAGGGTAATTTCATTATTGCCGGAATCTTCCAAGGTATCCACTGCCTGCCGGTATGAAACTGTAGGGCTCTTTTTTCGAACGGGACGGCAAGAGAATCCAGCCTGACAGAAGCGGCAGCCCCGGATGCAGCCCCGGAACACTTCCAGATTTGCCCGGTCGTGGACGATTTCTGTGGAAGGAACGATCATTTTAGTTGGCCAGTAGGACTTGTCCAGATCTTCCACGATTCGCTTTGTGACATTTCCGGGTGCGCCATTCAATGGAACGATCGCGGAAAGTGTGCCGTCAGTATGATATTCGTGGCGATAAAAGGAGGGTACATACACACCGGGAATCTTGGAAACTGCCTGCAAAAACGCTTCTTTACTCCAACTCTCTGCCTTTGCACGGTCGTAAAGGGATACGATTTCTACGGTAATGTCTTCACCTTCACCCAGGGAAAAGAAGTCCACGAAATCCGCCAGTGGTTCCGGGTTGAACATACAGACTCCCCCGGCAAAAACGATATTTTTTAATCCTTGCCGATCCTTTGAATGAAGGGGCACATCGGACAGATTCAGCATATTGAGGATGTTGGAATAGCTCATTTCATAGCCGACAGTAAAGGCGATCATATCAAAATCCTTTACCGGTTTTTGGCTTTCCAGTGCCCAAAGGGGCAGGTTGTGCTTGCGCATCTGCGTTTCCATATCCCCCCAGGGGGCAAATACGCGCTGGCACCAAACACCATCCATCCCGTTCATCACGCCGTAAAGGATCCGCATACCCACATTGGACATACCAATCTCATAGGTATCCGGGAAACAGAACGCGATATTGACCCGCACGTCCGTAGGGTTCTTTTGGATCTCGTTGAATTCACCACCGGTATAGCGGCCAGGTTTCTGCACCGTTGGAAGGATTCGCTGGAGTAAATCAGTCATTTTGAGTTACCTCGCTGTTAAAACTGCCTATATTGTACTCCCTGAACGCTCCCTTTGCAAGAAGATTTTCCTTTTTTGTCTGCAGTAGGATCATTCCGGCGGCGAATAAGGGAATGATCACCGACTTGATACAAAAAGCAAGCCAAAGTGCTGCCAGCAGGATGGCGTATTTACAGCAGCTTTCAATGACGGTGCATACTTTTTGCGCGCCGGACACAGGCAACAGCATAGAAAATAAGCATCTTAAAGCATTGCCACCGTCCATAGGATACAGCGGCAAAAGATTATATGCGGACTGAATCACGGCACAGACAGCAACTCTTGGGAACCATCTGGCTGAAAACAGCAGCAAAAGGCTACCCAACGGTCCTGCCAGTGTGCAGATCAGTTGTTTTATAGGAGAGAGTTGATCGGCGTTGATCACTGCTCCCCGTGGTCCAATATTTATGTGGGAAATGCTGCCACCGCAGAGCCACACCGCTGCCAGGTGGCAAAACTCGTGAAAACTGGCGGCAAAAAAGGCGGCGATTAACCAGCGCAAGGGCAGGACCAAAAGCAGCAGAGCAAAGAAAACACAGGTACTGGCGCGAATTTGAACGGAAAATTTATTACCCGGTCTGCCCATTTGAGATGATCTCCCTGCAAAATGTGGTGACAGCATCGGTAAACGATATACCATCGCGCAAGTCGTTGACCAGTTCTGTCAGTGCTGTTGCGGTGACATCCGGATCGCCCGGAATCAAAAAATCCCTGATCCAAGGCAGTGCAGCTGTTTTGAATACAGTTGCACAGATTAACAAAACGCAGATGACAGCGATGGCAGCAATGCCTGTCCATTTTTTATTGCGCCGCACCTTTGGCGCAGAAACTAAATCATAGGAAACCCGATATCCCATACGCATCCCTCCAAAGCATTCTATGCGAGGTTGCTTTCTTTGATACCCGGATAAATCCCAGTTTTCTACTTGACAACTGCAATAAAATTCATTATTATATATTGGCTATCGGGGTGTGGCGAAGTTTGGTATCGCGCATGGTTCGGGTCCATGAGGCCGCGGGTTCGAATCCCGCCACTCCGACCATAAAGAAACCATAATATTGATACGAAAAATATCGATATTATGGCTTTTTTATTTTCCAAATGGGGTATTTTGCCCTTTTCCTTGAATTCTATAGCAAAAATTTAGGTTTGTCAGGATAGTTTTCGTCCTTGCAAGCCTTTTTTGTTTTTAAGTGCAAAAAGCAAATCGTTCACTTTATACCTTTATCGTTCAATTTATGGGGAATCGAAGGTATACGCAGAAACTGTTGAATTCAAAATGAAAATATGCTATGCTACAATTGGAGGATAATCGAAAGGGGTAACGAGAATGAAAAAGTTATTAGCTTTATGCTTGACAGCGGTTTTATGCTTATGCTGTCTTGCATCGTGTGGTGTTTCATACGAAAGAAACGAGTTTTTCTCAGAAGAATTTTTAACTCAAAACAAACTTTCGGATATGCCCATTCCACCGCACTCGGATGCTTCTGTTTATGGTTCCAATAGTTTATTGGGTAACATCTTGTATTTAAATCTAACTGATGAAGAATATGAGCAGTATGTAGAAGATTTGCTCAATTACTTACGAGCAAAAGAAGATATATTTTATCTTGGCTATTCTGTTGGTAGCGGACTTTTGGGCGAACTGTCACCTTATGACGAAATAGCTCCTGTTACAGATTCCTATAACACAAAAGATGATGAGCATCATTTCTTCTTTGCCACGGAGGATGGACTTGGAAATTGGGATTTGCTCAATTCTCCTGTTGAATTTGTAATCACGCGTGAATCGGGAAAATTGAAATTCGATAATTACGAATACAACACTACAATAGGTATATGTGACGGAAGTCTCGCAAGAGCAGTGTGGAATCTCTGTGGAGCTGAACACACCTTCGATGAAGGAATTGAGTATATAATACCCGGCAGCGACAGAACAATCACAGAATATACCTGTGTGCATTGTGGCAGTACAAAATCTTCGGACTTTATTGGTGATATGAAATTCTATAAAGTTACCATTGAGGATACGGACGCAGATCACTATATCATTGACCGTCGTGATAGTGTAATTTCAGGCGTAATCGTTGGATTTAGAACGCAAAAAATTATTGATGCGGATTTGAAATTCGTTGTAAACGGAACGAGTATTTATCCTCGTGAAACCGATGACGGCAAATGGATTTACGAATTCGTTATGCCTTGCGAGGATATTGTGATAACAACAGAGATTGTTGGGGATAGTCCTGCCCCCACCAATCACTTCCTTCGCAATTTTACAGGCTGTGAGTGGCTTAACGAGATAGCTGCCGAGAATATTGCAGAAATAAAGATAATCAGCGAAGCTGTGGGCGTTGCTCCCGGCAATCT
>CAYVSU010000040.1:0-14099 GCA_964454215.1 uncultured Oscillospiraceae bacterium
CGCCGTTGTGCTTGAGGGAGATGCCGGTGCACTCAATGTGCCAGCCGGGATAGCCAACACCCCAGGGAGAATCCCACTTCAGCGCCTGATCCTCAAACTTACTCTTGGTAAACCACAGAACAAAGTCGTTCTTATTCTTCTTGTTGGTGTCCTCTTCCACGCCCTCGCGGACGCCGGTTGCCAGATCTTCTTCATCGTGGTCGTTGAAGACATAGTATTTCCCCAATGTAGAAGTATCGAAATACACATTGCCCCCTACAAAATAAGCCTTGCCGGTATCCAGCAGCTTTTGCACCATTTCGATATATTCATCAATGCAGTTGGTGGCAGGCTCCACCACATCGGGCCACTTGATGTTCAGCTTGCCGCAGTCGGACTGAAATGCCTCGGTATAGAACCGGGCAATATCCATCACCGTCTTATTCTCCCGCTTGGCACCCTTAAGCATCTTATCTTCGCCCGTGTCAGCGTCAGAGGCCAGATGGCCTACGTCAGTGATATTCATAACCCGCTTGACATTGTATCCCATATACCGCAGGCTCTTTTCCAGCACATCTTCCATAATGTAGGTGCGCAGGTTGCCAATGTGTGCATAGTGATACACCGTCGGTCCGCAAGTGTACATTTTCACTTGATCAGGGTTATTGGGAACAAACAGTTCTTTCTTATGGGAAAGGGAATTATATAAATACATATCAAAGACCTCCAAAAGTCATTATTTCACAGAAACGGCACTTTTGCTGCAGAGCCGCACAATAAAAATGATCCAGCCCACCACCGGCAGCAGCAGCCACAGGTAGCTTTTGGGACCGTAGCCGGCATCCCGCAGCCGCCGTCTGGTCATCGGAACAATGGGAAAAACCCAAACGGCACCAACAACCGGGCAGACCCAGTCCACAATGGCGATCACTTGGTCTGCATCTCCCGGCACCGCAGCCGACAGTGCAATACACAGCAGGATCAGCACGCAAAAGCCGCTGATCACCTGGATTACAAAGTCAGACCAAAACTGTCCGACCTCCATTTCCCCGGAAAAAGAGAAAATTCGCTGAAAAAAGTTCTGTTTCTTCATCATTGTTTGCCACCTCATAAAAAAACGCCTCTTGTGCCCAAAGGTACAAGAGGCGGGTAAAAACTCACTCGCGGTTCCACTCTCATTTATCGCTCATATCCAGTTTCTGCTCCCGGACGCACTTTCGCGGACCGCGCCTGCCGGGGCTTTCAGCCGATGACCCCAACTCTCTGCAAGGTTTGGATTTCGCTACTCTTTCCGTTCAACGCAGGAATTATAGATATTTTACCATTATTCTATGCCGGTTGTCAAGATTGCTGTCACTGAAAATCGGAGTATATCTCTCTGTTTGCTGGTTGCTGCCATAGATAGAATGAGCATCAGGGATAAGAGGGCACATATTGTTCTTGCGCTCTGTTTCCTTAATTTTCGTCGGTGCTGTTTTTTGTTTTTGTGTACAGCTGTCGTCTTCCACATGAAGGATACCTCCTTTGGGTCACTAAATTAAACAAACCACTGCCCAGCCGCCGGGGCTATCAAGCCGCACACAGCCCGTGCAGTGGTCTGCAAGATATAGCAATAGGGTTTGGCGATACTGGTTTTTGTTTGAAGTCGATTGGCTTATTCGCCTGCTTTGCATGTGTGGCACGTTTGCGCGGGGACATAAACACCGCAACCCGGGCAGTCAAAGCCCGTCATAAAATAACGCAGACAGGTTCCGTTGGTTCCGTCGCCGCTGATTTTCCAGCAATGCGGACAGTAATACTTTCCGTCGCCAGCATAATAGGGGTTATCTGTTGGTTCGGTCGGCTCGGTGGGTTCGGGTTCCGGCTCCGGCTTGGACTTAGACAAGCAGTTGGTGTGGATATAGTACACCTTGCCGTTGATAATTACTCGGCTGAAGCCATTGTCGCCAATGCCTGTACGCAGGACCTCCACGCCGGCATCCAGTACGTCAACCACCTTATACTCATTGCTGGGACCATTGCGTAAGCCAACATGTGCTTTTGTATACATGGTCTCGTTCACATCGGTGAAGTTTACTTTGTTTGCTTCTTCTGCAGGCGGTTCTGTGGTCTCAGGCGCATTGGGGTCCTCGGTGGGGATGATGTCCACCGGAGGTTCCGTTTCCGGAGGTTCGGTCACGGGCGGGTCCGTTGTCGGGGGCTCTGTTACAAGAGGTTCCGTTTCCGGGGGTTCAGTTACCGAGGGCTCCGTAGGAGCAGACTCTGTGGGCTGGGGTTCGGTCTCAGAGGGTACAGTGGTGGTTACCGGCTCCGTAGTACCGACGGGAACAGTAGTTATTCCAACAGTGGGATTCTCGGAGTTAACCTCTGTGCCCAGTACGCCGAAAATATAGGTAACCAAAGCCACAAAAATTCCCGCTAACAGCGCAACCACAATCAGCCAAAGGATTACTCTATTTTTCTTCATACTTCCATCATTTCTTTCTGATACTGGGTAATACCCTTTGCCAGAATATCCATTGCCCGTTCCAGCTTTTCCTTTTCCAGAACGTAGGCGATCCGCACCTCGTTGATACCCTTGCCGGGGGTCTCATAGAAGGGCGCACCGGGGGCAAACATAACAGTATCGCCGTTGTCGTCAAACTCCTCCAGCAGCCACCGCTGGAATTTGTCTGCGTCGTCCACCGGCAGGCTGGCCATCACATAAAACGCGCCCATAGGCTCTTCCACCATCACGCCGGGAATCTGACGCAATTTTGCCACAATGGCATCTCTGCGCTGGCGGTAAGTCTCTTTGGACTGGCTGTAAAACGCTTTGTCCACACTGTAAAGGGCCGCCGCGCCGATCTGGTCGATGGTTGCCACCGCCAAACGGGACTGACAGAATTTCAGCAGTGCCTGCTGCAGCTCCTTGTTTTTGGTGACTACGCAGCCAACCCGGGCACCGCAGGCGGAGAACCGCTTGGAAACGGAATCGATGATAACGAGGTTATCGTCAATATCGTCAAACCGGGCCATAGTAGGCACACCGAACTTATCATCGTAGCAGAATTCCCGGTACACCTCGTCACAAATCAGAAACAAATCGTGTTTTTTGGCGATATCCGCGATCATCCGCATTTCCTTCTTATCCAGCACCACACCAGTGGGATTGCCGGGGTTGGTGATGAGGATTGCACGGGTATTTTTGGTGATCAGGCTTTCGATCCGCTTGCGGTAAGCATAGCGATAACCCTCCTCGGGGCTGGTGTGCAGGGCACGGATCCGTCCGCCGGCAGCATGAACAAAGGTGGTATAGTTGGGGTAGTAAGGCTCCGGAATAATAACCTCCGTGTAGGGATCGAGAATGCTCAGGCAGGTCAGCAGCAGCGCCTCGCTGCCGCCGGTGGTGATCAATACATCATTGGGAGACAGATCCACCCCCAAGCCCTTATAATAGTCCCGCACTGCGTCGATCAGTACCGGCATACCGGGAGACTCGGCATAGGAAAGGGTACTGTCAGCAAAATCCTTAACCGCTTCAAAATACGCTTTGGGAGTAGCCAGGTCGGGATTGCCAATATTCAGATGGTAGATCCGCTTGCCCTCTTGCTTCGCCTTAACAGCCAGAGGATGAAATTTTCGCATAGGGGACGGTTCGCATCGATTTGCATTGATTGAGATCTTCATAAGTACCTCCTTGACCCAGTCCGCGGGTCAGGTTTATTTTTTTATTAAGCGGACAAATTCCTTCCGCAGAGTAAACAAAGCAATTAAACTGGGAATGGCCATCAAGCCATTGACGATTTCTGAAAGGAGCCACACCGTTTGCGTCTTCAAGACCGCACCCAAAACCACTGCGGCAGCCTGCAAAAGCACAAATCGTTTCCAAACATTGGTACCAAACAAGTACTGGGCGCACCGGGCACCGTACAGCCCCCAGCCGAGAACAGTAGCAAAAGCAAAACAGCACAACATCGCCGCAATCAGCACGCTGATCCAGTCACCGCAAACCGCGGAAAAAGCCTGTGTCGTCAGCGCTGCACCAATATCTTCTCCAAAAGGAATTCTGACACCACTGACCAGAATCACCAGTGCCGTGATCGTGCAGATCACAATCGTATCCAAAAACACTTCCATAATGCCCATCAGCCCCTGCTGAGCAGGTCTGCTGACATTGGCTCCCGCGTGAGCAATTCCGGCAGTTCCCATTCCGGCTTCATTGGTAAATACACCTCGGGATATACCGATCCGCAATGTAACAAACGCCGAGCCAATCAAGCCGCCGGTAGCAGCATTGGGTGAAAACGCTCCTCGAAAAATAGCGAAAAATGCATCATCAATGACAGAGTATCGGGCAATCAGCACCCAAACACCCAACAGAATATAGATCACCGATGCAAAAGGCACAAGTCGCTCCGCGATCTTGCCGATTCTTTGCATTCCGCCCAACAGCATTATGCCGATCAGCAGCGCAAGGGTAATGCCCATAATCAGATTTCCAAGGGTCGTTTCCTTGCCGCCAAAAGCGGTTACCGCTTGGTTAATCCCGGTGATCACCGCGTTGATTTGGGTGGCGTTCCCTACCCCAAAGGCGGCAACCACACCAAAAAAACAGTATACACCTGCAAGCCAATGCCATGACTTTCGCATCCCGTTGCGGATCATATACATTGGGCCACCCACATACTCGCCACTTCCATCCTGCTGCCGATAATGAACAGACAGTGTAGCTTCGGCACACTTAGTGATCATACCCAAAACAGCACAGATCCACATCCAAAAGATTGCGCCCGGGCCGCCAATGGCGATCGCCCCGGCAACACCGGCAATATTTCCTGTTCCTACTGTAGCAGCCAGCGCAGTGCACAGAGCCTGAAAGGGAGAAACCGTCCCGTCTTCTGCCTTATCTGCCCGGAGTCTGGCAAAAAACTGACGAAAAGCTTCCGGCAGCAGTCGGATCTGGGCAAAACCAGTTGCAATGCTGAAATAGGACCCAACGCCCAATATCAGCACCAGCGCAGGGACACCCCATACGATGCGGTTCAACGTTTCGAGAATATGGGTCATAATTTCCTCCTAGCATACCATTATTTCCACCGTGTTTCAAGAGATAATTCCAAAAAAGCCAAAAAAAGCAGTTTCCTCCGTTGGAAGAAACTGCTTTTGTACTATTCCCATTTGGCCCAAATTTCCGGGCAGTAGCCCACCGTAGCCTGTTTTCCGTTACGAACGATCGGAGTCTTCATCAAGGCAGGATCATCAAAAACCTTGTCCTCCTTCGCACGCTTATCGTCCATATACTTCATCAGCGTCACGTCCGGGTGTTTCGACTCCCAGTCGATGAGGTTATCAATGCCTCCCGCCGCCCGCAGAACGCTGTCAAATTCTTTTCCAGACATCCCATAGCGAATCAGATCGATGGATTGAACCTTGATTCTGCGTTCTTTAAAATAACGCTCCGCTTTTTTGGTGTCGAAACATTTGCTTTTTCCGAAAATCTGAATATTCAATAGTTTACCTCCATCAGGCACAGCCCATGGGCCGGCACAAGATACCCAGCTTCTTCCCGCTTGGCACCAAAAAGGGCAGGAACGCTGTCTGCCTCCCGCTGACCCAAGCCAACCTCCAGTAATGTACCCACCATAATGCGGACCATATTGTAAAGAAATCCGTTGCCGGTGATAGTAAAGCGCAGTTCTTCCCCAACCCGGCTGATTTCCAGAGAGTCAATCCGTCGGAGAGTGGATTTCTTCATCTTTTTATTGGCGCAGAAAGCGGAAAAATCGTGTTCTCCCAGAAAATATGCCGCGGCGATGCGCATTTTGTCCACATCCAATCTTTCGCTGAAAGCATAGACAAACCGTCGGTCAAACACGCAGGGACTGTCCGCATTCCAAATGCGGTAGCAGTAGGTTTTGCTTTTGCAGTTCAATCGGGCGTGAAACCTGTCCGACGCTTCCTTACAGGAATATATGCCGATGTCTTCCGGTAAATACCGCCGAAGCTGCGACAAGATTTCCCCGCAAGGCATTTCACTTTGGCAATGAAAGTTCACCACCTGCAACTGTGCATGAGCACCAGCATCGGTACGCCCACTGCCGGAAATCTCCACATTTTCGTCCAAAACGCGGCTCAGGGTCTGCTCCAGCTTGCCCTGAATGGTATTCTGAATCCCAGCAAGCCGTTGCCAGCCCCGGTATCGGGTGCCATCATAGCAGATGTCCAAACGCAGATTCCGCATCATTCTACCACTTCATAACCAGCTTCTGTAATGGCCTTTTTCAGGACTTCCACAGATGCATCACCGGTAACAGTAACATTCTTTGCCTGCAGATCCACAACAGCGTCCACCGTTCCGGGCACCGCCTTGCAGACCTTTTCCACCATTGCCTTGCAGTGGGGGCACATCATACCGTTCACATTGATTACCGTTTCCATTTTTCTTTCCTCCTTAACTGGTTCTGCCGCAACCGCGGCAGCTTTCACCTTGAAGCGCCGCAAACGCAGCGCATTGCTGACAACAAACACAGAACTCATACTCATCGCCGCAGCACCGATCATCGGGCTCAGCAACCCCAACGCAGCCACGGGGATGCCCAGGCAATTATAGAAAAATGCCCAAAAAAGATTTTGCCGGATATTTCGGACAGTGGCTTTACTCAGCCGGTAAGCATTTGTCACACCGGTTAGCGAGCTGCTCATTAGCACCACATCTGCCGACTCCATTGCAATATCCGTTCCTGCGCCGATGGCCATACCCACATAAGCAGTTGCCAGCGCGGGAGCATCATTGATGCCATCACCTACCATCAACACTCTGCTGCCTGCTTCCTGCAACTTCTTTACCATATTGGCCTTGTCTGCCGGAAGGACATCGGATATCACTTCGTCGATTCCTGCTTTTTGTGCGATGGCCCGGGCAGTTTTTTCATTATCACCAGTAAGCATCACGACCCGCAGGTGCTGGGCTTTCATCGTGGCCACGGCCTCAGAAGAGTCCGCCTTCAGCACATCCGCCGCAGCGATCGCACCCAAAAAAGCATTCTGTGATGCAAAATATAAAGGTGTTTTGCCCTTCTGTGCTAATTCCGGATGCTCCGGAACAGCAATTCCCTGCTCCAGCATCAAGCGGCAGTTGCCGCCATAGTAAACCATATCACCGATCCGCGCCTTCACCCCTCTGCCGGGCAGAGTTTCAAAAGCTGTTGCTTCCAGCAGCGGTTTATCCGTGTAACGCAGGCAGATCGCCTTTGCAAAAGGATGCTCCGAATGGATCTCCAAAGAAGCTGCGATCTGCAGCAGATCTTCCGCTGTCACACCGTAGGGCAAAACGTCGGTAACCTCCGGCTTTCCGGTAGTTAAAGTGCCCGTTTTATCCAAAACTACAGTATCCACGCTGTGCAGATGCTCCAGCGCAGCGCCGTTTTTGAACAGAACACCCAAGGATGCGCCTTTTCCGGTGCCAACCATAATGGCTACCGGTGTCGCCAGTCCCAACGCACAAGGACAGGAAATGACCAAAACAGAGATCGCTGCTGTCAGAGAAAACTCCAATGTTTTTCCCAAAATCATCCAGGTAGCAAACACGATGAGCGCAATGCCCATAACCGTGGGAACAAAGATGCCTGCGATCTTATCCGCCAATCTGGCGATGGGCGCTTTGGAGCCGCCTGCTTCCTCCACCATACGGATCACCTGCTGCAGGGTGGTATCCTCTCCCACCTTGTCTGCCCGAAGCTTCAAATAACCTTCCGTGTTGATGGTGGCAGACGCCACCGTATCCCCTGCTTCTTTTTCCACCGGAACACTTTCGCCGGTGAGAGCGCTTTGATCCACAGACGCTCTGCCTTCTATCACAGTACCATCCACCGGGATCTTGCTACCGGAGCGGACGATCACAATGTCACCGACTCGCACCTGCTCTGCCGGGATCACTGTCTCAACACCGTCGCGCAGAACCGTAGCGGATTCCGGACGCAGATCCATCAATGCCCGGATGGCTTCCCCGGTCTTGCCCTTCGCTTTGGACTCCAAAAATTTACCCAATGTGATGAGGGTCAGAATCATAGCGGCAGACTCAAAATAGAGATTCTCGCTGTAAAATCCTACCGTTTCCCAATCACCATGGCCGATGGCATATGCCATACGCAGCAGTGCTGCTATGCCGTAAATCAGTGCCGTACCGGATCCAACTGCAATCAGCGAGTCCATATTAGGACTGCGGTGACACAGGGATTTTAGTCCTCTGCTGTAATATGATCGGTTCAGATAGATCACCGGCAATGTTAACAAAAGCTGCACCAACGCCGCCACAACAGCATTTTTCTCACCGTGGTACCAATGGGGCATGGGGAGATGCACCATATGTCCCATTGTAAAATACATCAGCACCGTCAGAAAAGCAAAGGAGCTTATGATCCTGATTTTCATTTCCTTCAGCCCGGCATCGGGCTTAGGCTTTTCTTTTTTCTTTTCTCCTGCAACAGATGCACCGTAACCCGCCGCTTCAACGGCGGCAATGATGGTGTCGGCAACCCCTTCGCTTGCCGCCTTCACAGACATTGTACCGTTCAGGAGATTTACCTCTGCTTCTTCCACTCCCTCAACCGCACGGGTGACTTTTTCCACTCGGGCACTGCAAGCCCCACAGGTCATACCCGTTATCTGAAATTTCAGTGTCATTTGAACCCTCCTTTTTTCCATTATCGCAAAAATTTGCAAAAATGCAACTGGTGATTGACATATCTTCTTATCTGTGATACCATTCTACCATACAAGGCGCAAATCGCAAGTATGCACTATTTCGTTTATTAGTATCCTTTTTGATACTGAAAGGAGGGCTTGATGAAAAAGACCAATGAATGTCCCGTTTCTGCCACATTGGATATGATCGGTGGCAAATATAAGGCACTGATCCTTTGGCATCTTTCCGAGGGCACTCTGCGCTACACGCAGCTTCGCAAGCGGGTCGCCGGTGCCACACCAAAAATGCTAACCCAGCAATTGCGGGAGTTGGAAGACGATCAACTGATCCATCGGGAGGTCTACGCCGTCATCCCCCCGAAAGTAGAGTACTCATTGACGGAATTGGGCAAAAGCCTGCTGCCCATTTTGGTCTCTATGCGTGACTGGGGCGCAGAATACCTGAAATCCCAAAATTTGGAATCCAGTTGCATCATGATGAATAACAACCCCATCAAAACAAACTGAGGAGACATATATATGAAAATCAAAGTTCTTTCCGACAGCACCTGTGATCTTTCCAGCGATCTTTTACAGAAGAACGACATCACTATGATTCCCCTGACTGTTATCAAAAATGATGAGCAGTTTAGAGACAATGTGACCATTACCCCCGCAGAAATTTTCGCTCACGTGGCAGCCGGCGGCGCACTTTGCAGTACCACTGCCGTCAGTATAGGCGAATATATCGACTTCTTTGCTCCCTACGCCAAGGAATATGACGGTGTTGTCCACATTAACCTGGGCTCCGGTTTCTCTTCCTCCCACCAAAACGCCTGTTTGGCTGCTCAGGAATTTGACAATGTGATCGTTGTGGACTCTCAAAATCTTTCCACAGGTCAAGGCTTGGTAGTTCTGAAAGCCTGTGAACTGGCAGACACAGTTGATTCTTTGGCAGAGCTGAAAGATGCGCTGGATGCATTTACCGGCAAGGTGGAGGCCAGCTTCCTGGTGGACAAGCTTGACTATCTTGTTAAAGGCGGCCGTTGCTCCTCTGCTGCAGCGCTGGGTGCCAACTTACTGAATCTGAAGCCCTGTATTGAAGTCAAAGACGGCAAAATGTCCGTAGGCAAGAAATACCGCGGCAAGTACGACAAGTGCTTGGCAAACTACGTAAAAGACCGTTTGGACAACCGGGAAGATTTGGATTTGGATCAGCCTCTGTTTATCACCCAGACTAAGGTTTCCGATGTGTGCAACGATGCAGTTTTGGATGCCGTAAATACCTACGGCAAGTTCTCTACTGTTTACGAGACCACAGCCGGCTGTACTATTTCCTGCCACTGCGGTCCCGGTACTCTGGGCATTCTGTTTGTTCGCAAGTAAACACATTCCGGCTCCCCATTCCCGGGAGCCGGTTTTTATTGCAAAATAATGGCTTTTCTCTTGAATTTCCATAGGATTATGCTATACTGAATCCCGTAAAATCATTCCCGGAGGTCACCATATGGAATATTCCAAACTATTGGATCTGACAACGGAATTGGGCTATCAATTGGCAATGTGCGGCGCGGAAACATTCCGTGTGGAGGAAAGTATCGTGCGCGTACTGCGGGCTTATGAAATTGAAGCTGAAGTCTTTGCCATTCCCAACTGTCTGCATATCAGCATTGAGCCGGTGATCGGTCGGCCCCTTACCCGGATGCGCCGCATCGGACATCACGGAAATGATTTGGATTCTGTGGAGCGGTTTACCAGCGTTAGCCGCCGCATTTGCGCCGAGCACCCGGCCCCTGAAATTGCACAAAATTGGCTGAACGAAGCAATCGCCGCCAAGAAGGCGTATCCCCTGCCGATTTATCTGCTGGGTAATTTTCTCGGCGCTTTCGGCTTTGCCTTTTTATTTGGTGGAAACATAGCCGATGGTTTATGTGCCGGTTTGTGCGGTGTGATCATTGGCCTTATTAACCAGTTCCTGGACAAAGTAGAGACAAACCACTTTTTTCGCATTCTGATTGCCGCCTTTTTTATGGCTCTGCCGGCTTACGGTCTACACATCCTGGGGCTGGTCCCCAATCCGGACGCAGCTGTCATTGGCGCGCTGATGATCCTTGTTCCGGGTCTGCTGTTTACAAACGCTATGCGGGACATTATCTACGGTGACACCAATTCCGGTATTAACCGTATTGTTCAGGTGCTTTTGATCGCTATGGCCATTGCTTTGGGCACCGGCGCAGCGCTGAATGTTTCCCAAGATCTTTGGGGCAATGTGCAAGCCGCCGCTGCTATTGATTACGGTCTTCTTCTCCACGCGGCAGCCGCCTTGATCGGCTGTATCGGTTTTTCGATCCTCTTTAACATCCACGGACCCGGCGGTCTTTTATGCGCTCTGGGCGGCGTTTTGACTTGGCTGATCTATTTGATCACGCTCCGCCATACCAGCAATGGTCTTGCCGCCTACTTTTGGGGCACACTGTTTGCCTCTTTCTATGCCGAATGTATGGCCCGAATTCGAAAATATCCGGCCATCTCTTATCTGGTAGTGTCTATTTTCCCGCTGATCCCTGGTGCCGGTGTATACTACACGATGAACTATGCAATGCAGGGCAATATGGATGCCTTCGCGGACAAAGGAATGGAAACTGCCGCCGTAGCAGGAATTATGGCGGTGGCGATTTTGTTGGGTTCCACCACCGTTCGTATCCTTCAAATGCTTCGCCAACGGCGCAGTCATAAAAAAACAGGAGTCGGTTGACTCCTGTTTTTTATAGCTGTTCAAAAATTTCTCCCAAACTTTTGTGAAACACAAGATCTGCCTGGCAGTCATAGGGTGTCGGATCCCGGTTAATGAGAACAAGGCGGTTTCCGCGATAATATCGAATCAACCCCGCCGCCGGGTACACGGTCAGACTTGTTCCTGCCACGATGAGAAGATCCGCAGTTGCAATGGCAGCAACACTCTTTTCTACGGTATCATTATCCAATCCCTCTTCATAAAGTACCACGTCCGGCTTGACCGTACCGCCGCAATCACACTTTGGCACCCCACCAGCTTCTTTTACAAACTCTGCGCCGTGGAATTTTCCACAGCGCGTGCAGTAGTTACGAAGCACACTGCCGTGAAGCTCATAAACTTTTTTTGAACCGGCTTTTTGATGCAAGCCATCAATATTCTGGGTTACAACAGCAGCAAGTTTGCCCTCCTGCTCCCATTGGGCAAGGACTTTGTGGGTAACATTGGGTTCAAAACCAAGCGGCAGCATCTTCTCACGGTAAAAGCGGAAGAAATACTCTGGCTTGCGCTCATAAAAGCTGTGAGAAATGATGATTTCCGGAGGATACTCAAATTTCTGATTGTACAGTCCATCCACACTGCGAAAATCCGGGATGCCGCTTTCCGTGGACACCCCGGCGCCGCCGAAGAAAACAATGCGGTTGCTTTCAGACAGCCACTGCTTTAAGATTGCTAACTGTTTCATACAAATCCCCCTTTGCTGGTATAAATGATTGTTTACAGCAGAACGTAAAGTATAAGGTTTTCATTCTGAGGACCGTTAGGCCCGTTGGAATTTCCTCTTGCGGCTGCGCATGGCAGTAATTTACAGGAGATTGTACCTCAGGCATTCCCTTCGGTCACCAGGTCGCTTTCGCTCCTCACAATGACATTTCTTTTTACTGCGCTCAACAATCATTTATCTTGCTATTATTCTATCTCCCCAAAAGGTAAAAAGCAACACCCACCGGCTATTCGGTGGGTGTCATTGTTACTGCGTCTTCCGCCGCCATTTCCTTTAGTAGTTTTTGATCCTGCTTGGAAGAAAGGTCCAGTTTCTCGTACATATCCGGCCGTCTCTCCCGGGTGCGGCGCAAGGATTGCTTTCTACGCCACTGGCGGACCTTTTCGTGGTTGCCGGAAGTCAGAATTTCCGGAATGGCTCTGCCGTGCCACACCGCAGGACGGGTATACTGAGGATATTCCAGAAGTCCGTTGAAGTGACTTTCGTCTTCAAAACACTCCGGATCAGCCAGAACACCGGGAACCATACGGCACACCGCATCTGTCACTGCCATTGCTGCGATCTCACCGCCGGTTAACACAAAATCGCCCAGTGAAATTTCCTCGTCTACACATTCATCAATAAAGCGCTGGTCGATGCCCTCATAGTGTCCGCAGACAATAACGATGTTCTCCATTTTACTCAAGCGGATAGCATCGGTCTGCTTGAAGGTCTTGCCGCAGGGAGACATATAAATAGTATGCACAGGACCGGACGCCTCATCACAAATAGCCTCCCAGCAGCGGTACAGCGGGTCTGCTGTCATTACCGCTCCCCGGCCGCCACCATAGGGATAATCATCGGTCTGGTTCTGTTTGTTGGCAGTGTAATCCCGGATCTGGTGGGTCTCGATGCGGATAAATCCCCGCTCTTGCGCCCGTCCCAAAATACTTTCGGACAGCACATCTCCCAGAGTCTCCGGGAACAGAGTCATAATATCAATTCTCATCGCTGCGCATACCCTCGATTATCTTTACCTGCATCCGGTTGGCATCCAAATCCGTTGCCAGCACAAACTGCTTCACTGCGGGAATCATATACTCATATTCCCCCTTCACAACATACACGCTGTTTCCGGGATAATCCAGCACCTCGGCAATTTCGCCCAGCTTTTCGCCGTTGCAAAACACCTCTACACCCACCAGCTCCGCGGCAAAGATCACTTCATCGTCAATATCTTCCCGATACAGTTCCAGTGTTTTTCCCCGCATTGCCTGAGCAGCCTCCATCGTGTCGATACCATCCAGTTTCACAAGGTTGCAGGTTTTCTGGATACGGCACTGCTCAATTTTATATTCCTTGCCGCCAATTCGGCAGCGATCAAATTCGCACAAAATATCCGGGCTGTCTACCCAAGGCAGGACTTTCATTTCACCCTTAACGCCGTGGGTCGTGACAATCTCACCGGCTTCAATAAATTGGAGTTTCATAAATTTTCCTCCTGATTTTTCCTATATGCTTCCATAACGAAACACCAGGCAAGCTCGAAATAGCTTACTGTCGTGCGGACAGCGAGGAGTTTTGCTGCAAATCAAACAGCGGAAACCGCAGGAATACTTTGTGTATTTCAAGGTTTTCCCTGTGATGAGTTGCGGCAAAAGAACCGCTGCTCCGCTGGCAGGGAGATATAAGAGTTTGCCAAAAAGGAAATGCGTGGCTTACCGCCACGCACAATCCATTAGTCCACGATATCGACGGTCACCTTTTCGCCGGTGCGAAGGGCAACAGTCTTTACAATGGTACGGATCTCCTTGGCGATCCGACCCTGGCGGCCGATCACTTTGCCCATATCGCCTTCGGCGACACGCAACTCCAGCACCTTACCATCTTCCTCTGCGATCTCAGTAACGGTGACGGATTCGGGATCATCCACCAGATTCTTTGCCATATACAGCAAAA
>CAYVSU010000041.1:0-14039 GCA_964454215.1 uncultured Oscillospiraceae bacterium
TCGAGGCCGGCAACATCGGCTACAAGATCGCTCAGCGTCTGGGCGGCTTCGAGGCTTACGGCCCCATTCTGCAGGGTCTGGCTGCTCCCATCAACGACCTGAGCCGCGGCTGCAATGCCGACGAGGTCTACAAGATGGCCATCATCACCGCCGCAATGGTGTAATTTCCCAAGTCGCATAATAAAGCTGCCGCCCGGATGGGCGGCAGCTTCTTTTTTGTTTATGTCGAAAATAATTGTTTAGCGCAGCATTTGGGCGATTTTCCGCATCCGGGCAGAGTCCAGCTTTGTCACTTTCCGGTCATAGCTGAGTAAGCCATTGGTCTCATCCTCCACATCGGACACCTGGGTGTAAATCGCGGCGCAAAGCCCCCGCTTCACCGCCGGCAGCACCTGCTCCAGATAGAGCTTTTCCACCGCGTCGGCAAAGGCATCTTGCTCCGCATATTTCCCGTAGCCATAGGTGCTTTCCGTATTGAAAACGTGGCCCTCCGGCTTCCAGGAATAACCGCCAAATTCTGACAGCACCAGCGGCCGCGTTTTGCTGCCCAGCCGGATCTTTTTAAAATAAACGTGGAAACTGTCCACATCGGACTTCTTCCGGCGGAACCAGCCGGAGGTGGTATCAATGAAGCGGGTGTCATCCAGCTTCTTGAATTCCTCGTAGACATTATCGCTGTCAAACTGGCCCCAGCCCTCATTGAAAATGGTCCAATAGCAGATGCTGGGGTGATTTTTTAGCTGATCCACCGTACCGGCCATAGTGGAAAGGAATCTTTTTCGAACAGTGGGATCTTTATGAAAACGGCGGTCATTCAGCTTTTGGATACCGACGGTGGGCAGCGCCGTATCCCGGAAAAATTTATATTCTCCGTTGTTGACCATATCCTGAAAAACGATCATACCCAGCCGGTCACAGTCGTAATAAAACTGCTCCGGCTCCACCTTAATGTGCTTGCGCAGGGTATTAAAGCCCATTTCCTTCATTGCCAGGATATCTTTTTCGTAGCATTCCGGGGTAGCAGGTGTCAAAAGGCCGTCAGGCCAGTAACCCTGATCCAGCAGACCGTGGAAAAAATAAGGCTTTCCGTTGAGGCACAGCTTTTTCACACCGTCCACCTCTTTGATCTCCAAAGAACGGATCGCAAAATAGGATTCTATTCTGTCGGACTCCGTCTCCAGCGCGAAATCGTAAAGGCAAGGGTTTTCCGGGCTCCACAGGCGGGGATTTTCCGGGGTGATGGCAACGCTGCCGTTCTCCAGAGGGAATTCCCCTAAGCCGGGAACTGTTACCTTACCCGCCTGCGCTGGATCGATGGAGATGGCAACGCTGTAGCCCCGGTTTTCAATGTTCAACCTCCGGACATACTGCTGCGGCACACTCTCCAGCCATACGGATTGCCAAATACCGCTGGTGGGTGTGTACCACATACCACCCCGCTTAAGAGTCTGCTTGCCGTATGGCATAGATTTATCCCGCAAGTCGTCCTTTGCCCGGACCACAAGCTCGCTTTCTACCGTCAATGCGTCAGTGATGTCCACAGTAAAGGCTTCGTAGCCGCCGATGTGGGTCAGCAGGTGCTTTTGGTTTACATAAATATCCGCAATTTGATCCACTGCACCAAAATGGAGCAGAACCCTGCCCCGGTTGAATCCTGCGGGAAGGGCGATCTTGCGGCGATAGAAGAGATAATTTCCGTCATCGGGGTGAAGCTTCAGCCCGGAAAGCTGGGATTCGGGGCAGAAAGGCACCAAGATGGTTTGGTCATAGGTTTTCGGCAGGCTTGGATCGGCAGAAACCGTAAAATCCCAGTGTCCGTTTAGGTTTACATAACTATTTCGCCGCATTTGGGGGCGTGGATACCGTTGCCAGGGTGTTTTTCCGGAAGCCAGCAGGGCTTCGCCCTGGGCAGTCCTTAATTCAACGGGCATAAAATGCTCCTTTCATCGTTCCGTTTATTGCTCAGCTGTCCACTTTTTGAACAGCGGGATCATCATCAGCCAGGCAGCGACCAGCGCGATCAGTGCCGCCAGGAAAATGCTTTCATTGGGGATAAATGATTCCGTTCCGTCGGAATTGACGATCTTGTCCGCATTGCTCAGTACAGCGGCGCCGATCGCTGGGCCGATCACTCCGGGGATCAGTACCTGCCCTACGATCCGCAGTCCCTGGAACATACCCGCCTTGTTTTGGGGTGTGCGGTCACGGATGGCGGCGCCCAGCATAGCGCCGGTGCCGATATAGCCGCACATCATAATCAGCGATGCCGCAAACACCAGCGCTGTATTCCTTACAAAGTACAAAAGGATATAACCTGCCGTCAGCAAGGCCATTGTGGGGATCACTGCAGTGCGGAAGCCCCGGCGGTCATACACCCGGCCGTACAGGGCGGTGAACACCGCGGAAACGATGATGGCCGGCGCGAAAATCAAAACATAGTTGCTCAGACCCAGCGTCTCCGTGTAGTAAAGGATCAGATAAGGCATAAATATCTGAATCGAGATGTTGAACACCGCCAGGGCTGCCAAAGTCAGATACAGCGAAACATTGCTTTTGATCACGCTGGGGCGGAAGCCGTAAAAAATATTGCGGAAATACTTGGAATTCTCCTCGGTTTTGACAGCCTTATCCTCAATGAGGAAGAAGCCGGCAATGCCCAAAACCAGAACAACGCCGCCAATGATGCTGAAGATCACAGTCCAGCTTTCTTTTCTGCTTTGATCCAGGCCCATAAAACCGCCAAATACCACCAAAATCGCCAGCAGCGGCATCATCGCATTGATGCCTTCGGCTGCTCCACGGTTGGTTTCATCCGTCGCATCCGTCAACCACGCGTTGAAGGCAGCATCGTTGGCAGAAGAGCCGAAGAAGGTCATAACGCAGTCCAGAGCGATGGTGAAGGTAATGCACAGGGAAAGCGCCGCACCGTTAAAGGACACCATCGGAAAGAAGGCATTGTGGACCCAATCCTCCCGGATCAGGCCAAAGCCCAGAATCGAAATTCCCCACAGGATATAGCCGCCGCAAATAAACACCTTGCGCCGCCCCAGTTTATCGCTGAGCGCGCCGATCAGCAGCGTTGTTACGGTGGCTGTAACTGCGGAAGCCGCCACCATCAAAGAGATCTGCTGGGCAGAAGCGCGGAACATTTTGTAGATGAACACATTCAAATACATATTCTCCACGACCCACGCCACCTGTCCCACCAGGCTGAAGATCACCAGGGCCAGATAGAATTTGCGGCTTAATTTTGTTTTCTGCATAATATTTCCGCCTTTCTTCCTGCGGCAAATGACTGTTTTCGGCACCATGAAATGACTTAGTATATCCTTCCGAAGAGGAGCTTCGTTCCTTCTCGCAATGACCCTTCTTTTTACTGCGCTGAACAATCATTTATCCTTTTGGGAAATTATATCATACTGGCAATGCAAACACAAGAAAAATGCGCCTCTTTTCGCCTTGACTTTCCCCCGGGGTAGGTATATACTATGGTATATAATTGTTTGTGCTTTCTGCTTAGGAAAGCCCGTTTTATTGTTTTGTGGGAGGGATTTCTGTGGTTTTGCGGGAAGTTACAGGTTTGGCTATCATTCTTCGGATCACTACCGCCATTATCATCGGCGGTATCATCGGTATGGAACGGGGCTTGAAAAATCGCCCAGCCGGTATGCGGACGTATATGCTGGTTTGTGTAGGCTCCTGCCTGATTATGCTAACCAACCAATATTTATATCAGGTCACCAATACCGGCGACCCTATGCGTCTGGGCGCACAGGTTGTCAGCGGAATCGGTTTTCTCGGTGCCGGCACCATTATGGTCACCAAGCATAACCAGATCAAGGGTCTGACCACCGCCGCCGGCCTTTGGGCATCCGCAGGTGTCGGTCTTGCCTTGGGTGTCGGTTTCTATGAAGCGGCACTGACCGTGGGCTTTGCCGTGTTTTTCATCCTGACCGGCCTGCAGAAATTGGACAACAAAATGCGCCGCAGTGCCCGCAGCGCAGAAATGTACATCGAATTTAACGAATCCCTGGGTATGGGCACGCTGATCCGCCAATTGCGGGACTTGAATTTGGACGTGCAGGATCTGCAGATCGAGCGGGACGAGGTCCACGAAGCTGGCGTCCGGGCGATCATCGTTTCCCTTTCTTCCCGTCATCATTTCAACCACGAGAGCCTGATCGACAAGATCCGGGCCATTGAGGGTGTCCTTTTTCTGGAAGAACTGTAAGAAATATTCACCGGCAGAGGAGAAAATCCTCTGCCGGTATTTTTTTGAAATTTTCGAAAAATTCACAGTCGGTACTGGAAGTTATGATTGCTCTGTGTTATAATGCTGATAAGTATACTATTATGGAGAGATATGCCTATGCTGGAACTTCTGGCGCCTGCCGGCTCTATGGATGCGCTGCGCGCCGCCGTACAAAACGGTGCCAACGCGGTATACCTTGGCTGCGGCAGTTTTAATGCCCGCCAAGGCGCAAAAAACTTCACGCCCCAAACCCTTACCGAGGCAGTGAAATACTGTCACATTCGGGGCGTGCAGGTACATCTGACCCTTAATACGCTGGTTTCCGACCGGGAGACCGGCGATGTCTGCGCGCTCATTCGCCAGGCGGCTACCGCCGGAGTGGACGCGTTTATCGTCCAGGATCTTTCCGTTGTCCAGCTTTGCCGCCACATTGCGCCGGATGTTGCCATCCACGGATCTACGCAGATGACGATCCATTCTCTCCCCGGCGTTTTGCTGTGCGCCGCGTTGGGTATGAAGCGGGTAGTGCTCAGCCGGGAGCTGGGAAGGGATGAGATCCACTATATCTGCAAAAACTCTCCTATTGAGATCGAAGTATTCGCCCACGGTGCTCTGTGTATGAGTTACTCCGGCCAATGTTACCTGTCTGCCGCCATCGGCGGCCGGTCCGGCAACCGTGGCCGCTGTGCCCAACCTTGCCGCCAGTGCTACGGTTACGGTCGGTTTGAAAATAAATATCCTCTGAGTCTGAAGGATAACTGTCTGGTTTCCTATTTGAAGGAGCTGGACAATATGGGCGTTGCTTCATTGAAGCTGGAAGGGCGGATGAAGCGGCCGGAATATGTGGCCGCTGTTACCGGCGTTTACCGCAAAGCCATCGACGAGGCTGCTGTGACAGAGCCGATGATGCAGACCCTCCACGCCGCCTTTAACCGCCAAGGCTTTACGGACGGATATTATACCGGCCGCACCGGGCAGGCGATGTTTGGCATTCGGGAAGACAGTTATTCCAACGAAAAGTGGCTTCAGTCTATCCGCAAAACCTATGAGGCAACGGAAAACAGCCTGGTTCCCGTTATCTTTGACGCAGTTGTGGATCACACTGGCTCTTCGCTGACTGTTACAGACCCGGAAGGCAGAACCTGCAAGGTCAACGGACCTCTGCCGGAGCTGGCCCGCACTATGGAGCTGACTGCAGATGCGCTGAAGGAGCGTTTATGCAAGACCGGTGGCACACCTTATCTGTGCGCCGAAGCAAAATGCAAGATCGGCAAAGGTCTGACGCTTTCTGCCGCTGCCATCAACGCTCTGCGGCGGGATGCGCTGAATCAGCTGACCGCTCTGCGGGCCCGCAGGGATAAACCCGCTTTGAACCGCCCGCCAAAGATTCCCTACACTGACGGCTCCCGGGAGCATCCCGGACTGACGGTGCAGGTAACTACCCGGGATCAGATCACTCCAAAGCTGTTAAAAATGAAGCTTGCGGTGCTGTATGTTCCTTTGCATCTGCTGGCAGTGGACCCCGTGTTCTGCCACGAGCTATGCCGCAAGGTCAAAGTTGCCGCTGTGCTGCCCCGCATTGTTCACGACGGCGAGCTGGACCGGCTGCGGGATGATCTGCTGCTGGTGCGGAAAATGGGTGTCCGGGAGGCCCTTGTAGGAAATCTGGGCCTGCTGCTTCCTGTGCGGGAAGCAGGGATGAAGGCCCGGGGCGACTTTGGTCTGAACATTTATAATTCCGGCTCTGTGAATTTCCTGAAAGAACTGGAGCTGGCTTCCGCTACCTTGAGTTTTGAAATGACGATGCCGCAGATCCGGGATGTCAGCAAGGCAGTGCCCTGCGAAATATTTGCCTACGGTCGCCTGCCGTTGATGCTGACAGAAAACTGTCTCATCCGGGGCAAGATCGGCAGCTGCACTTGCCATTTGACCCCCGTAAAGCTGACGGACAAAACCGGCGCGGAGTTCCCGGTCATCAAAGACGGTGACAAGTGCCGCAGCGTCCTGCTTAACGGCAAAAAGCTTTACTGGCTGGACCGGCAGGAGGATTTAAGCAAACTGGGACTGTGGGCAGTGCGACTGTACTTTACCACGGAAAACGCCAAGGAGACAGACAATGTGCTCTCCGCCTACCTGCGCCCCACGCCCTTTGACCCCGGTGCCTGCACCAGAGGCCTGTACCTGCGGGGTTTAGAATAAGATAAATTTGTATTTATCTTGCTCCTTATGGTAATTATGTGTGGAGCAGGAAACCTCTCCTTTGCAACGGTGTACAAACAGAGCAATAACCTAAAATTTGAAAGGAATCCATTATGCGTCTGATTCTCGCTTCTCAATCTCCCCGGCGGAAGGAATTGCTGGGACTGTTTCATATTCCCTTTTATCTCCGTGTGGCAGATATTGATGAGGCAATGGACCCGGAGAAAGCCCCGTTCGATGAGGTCGCCCGGGTCAGCCGGCTGAAAGCCCTGGCGGTGAACGCGGATGCCGACGATGTAGTCATCGCGGCAGATACCATCGTGGTACTTGGAAATCGGGTGCTGGGTAAGCCCCGCTCGGAAGAGGATGCCTTCGGGATGCTTTCCGCGCTATCCGGGCAGGACCACCAGGTGATGACCGGAATGACCGTCTTGCGGGGCGGCAAGTCCGTAAGTGTTACGGAAGTGACGGACATCCACTTCCGGCCCCTTTCTGAAAAGGAGATCCGCAGCTATATCGCCACCGGCGAGCCTATGGACAAGGCCGGCGCTTACGGTATTCAGGGCGGTGCCGCTCTGTTTGCTGAAAAAATGGTGGGTGACTACTACAACGTTATGGGTCTGCCGGTGTGCAGGCTTTGGAAGATCCTCCGGGATATGGCCCCGGAACTGATGGAGGATGCCCTATGAAATACTTGTTTTCCACAAAGATCCGGATCGTGCTGGTGGTGGTGGTTCTCATCGCCGCGGCGCTGGCGGTAATCGGCAATCTGACCGGCTACTCTGCCGGCGATATGCTGGTCAAAGGCATCCTGACGCCTCTGCGCTCCGGTGCCAGCTCGCTGACCAACCAGGCAGAAAAGATCTATGACTATATTTTCAAATATGATTCCCTGGAGGCAGAAAACGCTGAACTGAAAGCCCAGCTGGCCCAGCTGCAGGAAAGTGCGCGGGATGTGGAATCCATCCAGCGGGAAAACCAGCGGCTCCGGGAACTGCTGGAGCTGAAGGCCAATAACGAAAGCTTTGAGCTGGTGGATGCCTATATTATCTCCCGCAGCTCCTCGGAAGATTGGAATAAAACCGTTACCATCAATCGGGGTACAGGTTCCGGTATTGCCGTGGGTATGTGCGCCATCACCTCCAACGGCGAAGTCGTAGGACTGGTTTCCGAAGTGGGCACCAACTACGCCGTGATCAAAACAGTGCTGGACTCCTCTCTGGAAATCAGCGCCACCATTGCCGCCACCGGCTACAACGGCATGGTCACCGGCGGTTATGTCTCCGATCTGGACGGCTATTTAGAAATGGACTATTTACCCTCTTCCTCCGTCATCCGCAACAATGACCAGGTGGTGACCTCCGGTTCCACGGTCTATCCCCGGAATTTGATCCTGGGCTATGTGATCGATGCCAGCTTCAACGATACCGGCGTGGCAAAGCGGGCGATTCTGCGCCCTGCAGCGGATATTGACAGTCTGGAGCAGGTGTTTATTCTCACTTCCTTCAGCGAGGGCTAACACGATGCGCAGAAGAAAGTATGATTTTAAGCCGGATAAAACCGGCACCGGCATCTTAAGCAAGCTCTATGTAACCCCCCGGCAGCGGATGATCCTGCTGCGGTGGGCACTATACATTTCGATGCTTTTGCTTCTGTCGCTGGTGCAGGATGTGATCTTATGCCGGTTTTCCTTTTTCGGCGGCGGCACAAATCTGGTGGCCTGCGGTATCTTGCTGATGGCGATCCTGCTTAACCCCGATGACAGCGCCGTTTTTTGTTTGATCAGCTCCCTGCTGCTGTTTTTCTCCGGCGGAATGCCCGGCCCTTATGCCATTGTATATTTGACCTTTATCGGGATATTCCTGTGCATTTTCCGCTACGGTTACCTGCAAAAAGGCTTTGGCGCTACCGCATTATGCGCCGGTGTGGGACTGATGCTCTATGAAGTTCTGATCTTCGCCACCGGCCTGTTTCTGAAGCAAACAACCCCGGAGCGTTTTTCCGTTTTTCTGATCACCGGAGCCGTTTCTCTGGCTTTTATACCGCTACTTTATCCCGTTTTCGTATCCATTGGCAAAATTGGAGGATCCACATGGAAAGATTGACCCGTTTCAGAGCCACCGTTCTTTTAACTGTTTTTACCCTGATCATCGTTTTTTTTGCTCTGAAGCTTTACAATGTGCAGATCGGTGAAACCGGCGGCAAAACCGACAACACAAAAACCTATATCACCTACACCCGGGTGAAAGCCGCCCGGGGCGAGATCACCGACTGTAACGGTAACAAACTGGTAAGCAACCGGGCAAGCTACGATTTGGTGTTTAACCACTATGTCATCGTCAGTGCGGAGAACACCAACGACCATCTGCTGCGGCTGGTCCAGCTGTGCCGTGAGCTGGGTGCGGAATACTATGACCATTTTCCCGTAACGGAAACAGCCCCCTTTTCCTACACCCTAAGCGATTACTCCTCTGCCTGGCAGGGCTATTTTCAGGCCTATCTTCCTGAGGTTGCCGGCGGTTTGGATTCGGACATATCCGCATCCCTATTGATGAAAAAACTGCGCAATCTTTATAAGATCCCCGATGACTGGTCCGATGTGGACGCCCGGGCCGTCATTGGCCTGCGTTACGAGCTGGCGCTGCGGCAGGGCATTACCAATCTTCCCAACTATGTCTTTATGGAAGATGTGGAAACCACTGTTCTTTCCGCCATTTTGGAACTGAACACACCGGGACTGAAAACGGAAGAATCCACAGTCCGGGAATACAACACCACTTACGCCGCCCATATTCTAGGGTATATCGGCGCGATGACATCGGAGCAGACCGAGTACTACACCAATTTGGAGGACCAGGACTACGCGCTGGACGCACTGGTGGGCCAGAGCGGTTTTGAGCTGGCCTTTGAAGAATACCTTCACGGCACAGACGGTCTGCGGGAGGATGTAACGGCCGCGGACGGCACTGTTATCAGCTCCCGATATGTGACTGTAGACGGCGTGGAGCAGCGCCCCATTGCCGGCAAAAATGTGGAGGTTTCCATCGATCTGAACCTGCAGATGGCTGCGGAAGACAGCCTTGCCGCTCTGATGGAAGAACTGCGCGCTTCCGCCGTAGAAGGCGAAGATGTGGACGGCGCTGATGCCGAGGGTGCTGCCGCGGTGGTTATGAATGTAAAAACCGGACAGATCCTCGCCTGCGCCAGCTATCCCACCTACGATCTGACCACCTATTTTGAAAACTATAACGAGATCCTCAACACTGACTACGCGCCCTTGTTCAACCGGGCGCTGCAGGCCACATATCCTCCCGGATCCACTTATAAGATGGTTATGGCCATTGCCGGCGTGGAAAGCAAGATCATTGATGCCTATACAGAGATCGTCGACAACGGTGTTTTTGATAAGTACGACCCCTGGACGGCCAACTGTCTGCTTTGGACTAACAGTCGCAGGACCCACGGTTCCATCAATGTGATCCAGGCGCTGTCCAAATCCTGCAACTATTTCTTCTACGAGCTGGGTGATATGATAAAAATGGACCTGATCGACTCTGTTGCTAAGGCACTGGGTCTGGGCGAAGCCACCGGTATTGAGCTGGGCGAAAACATTGGCTACCGTGCCAATGCAGAAAATAAGGCTCTGCTGAACGAGGGAGACGAGGCGCGCTGGTATGCCGCGGACAAAATTATGGCATCCATCGGTCAGTCCATCAACCAGTTTACTCCGCTGCAGCTTTGTGTGTACACCTGCGCGCTGGCAAACCAGGGTGTGCGGTACGAAGCTACCTTCTTAAACCGGGTGGTCTCCTCTGATTACACATCGTTGGAATTTGAAAACGAGGCCAATATCCTCAGCAAGCTGGATATTTCCGATGCCGCTTACTATGCGTACACCAGCGGTATGCGGGAGGCAGCCCTCACCGGTACTGCCGCAAAGGTCTTTAAAGACTATCCCATCGAAGTTGCTGCCAAGACCGGTACTGCCCAGCACAGCGGCAGCGGCTCCGATAACGGTGCCTTTGTCTGCTACGCGCCCTTCGACGATCCCGAGATCGCCATTGTGGTCTACGGTGAAAAAGCAGGCGGCGGTTCTACTATGGGTCAGGTAGCCAAGGCCGTACTGGATGTATACTTTGGTAACCCCGAAGTAGGCGATGTCACCACCAACGAAAACGAGATCAGCTGATAAAAAAGCCACGGCAGCGCCGTGGCTTTTTTTAGCGGAAGCATTTATATTCCTTTCCCGGCTGGAGCGTGATCCCCCGCAGTTGGGAAAGGGCAGAGGCGGTAACAAACCGGTAGCCCTGCGCCAGCAGATCGTCCACGATCCCCAACGCCGCATCCACCGAGCAGTCGCACATATCGTGGAGCAATATCACGTCCCCATCCGTCACTGCCTCCAAAACCGCCGCCTGGACTGCTGCGGCATTGTGATTTTCCCAATCTCTTGGGTCGACGGACCACAAAAGCAGGCTCAATCCCTGCTTTTGTGCCACCCGGGTCACCAGCGCCGATGCTTTTCCCCCCGGCGGACGTAAAAAGGCAGGCGTACATCCTTCCGGCAGCAACGCCAAAGTATCTTTCAGCTCCTGCAGCAGCTGGGTCACATTCATTTTTGTCATATCGCCATGGGAATAACCGTGGAGCCCAATTTCGTGCCCCGCCTGAAAAATCGCCTCTGCCACCTCCGGATATTCCTTCAGCCGGTAGCCGCAGAGCAGAAATGTCGCCTTTACATTCCGCTGCTCCAAACCCTCTAGCAGCCGTCGGGTGAAGCGCCCGGAAGGACCGTCATCGAAGGTCAGCGCCACATATTTGGGCGTATTCTCCGCCCGCACCGGGATAGCTGACAAACAAAGGCATAAAATAAAGCAGATCAACCGCCGCACGCTATCATACCCCACTTTCAAATCGACTTTACTTTTCCCATATTTGCTGATATAATGCAAAAAATAGGATGGGATAAACTGGGGTTTGAAAGGAGTGGTCCGAATGCTGGACAAGCTGCGCGCTGTAGCGAACCGATATGAAGAACTGTGTGCCAAGTCTGAACGGCCGGATTTTTACGCCGACCCCAAAAAGGCGGCAGCACTTCTGCGGGAAAGAAATGATTTAGAGCCCATCGTGGAAACTTTCCACAGCTATAATACCTGCCTGCAGGAAATGGAGGATGCCCGGGAGCTGATGGGTGACCCGGATATGAAAGAGCTTTGCCAGGAAACCTTTTCCGCTGCCAAGGAAAAAAGTGAGACGCTCTATCGCCAGCTGCAGATCCTGCTGCTGCCGAAGGATCCCAATGACGAAAAAAGCGTCATTGTGGAGATTCGGGGCGGTGTCGGCGGAGAAGAAAGTGCCCTGTTTGCCCATAGCTTGTTCCGGATGTACACAATGTATGCCGCCCAAAAAGGTTGGAGCATTGAATTGATGAACTTAAGCGAAACAGAACTGGGCGGCGTAAAGGAAGTGGACTTCGTCATCAACGGACGGGGTGCCTGGTCCAGAATGAAGTATGAATCCGGTGTTCACCGGGTCCAGCGGGTTCCGGAAACGGAGTCCGGCGGCAGAGTCCACACCTCCACCGCCACAGTGGCAGTGCTGCCGGAAATGGAAGAGGTAGATGTACAGATCGACCCGAAAGATATCGAGATGCAAGTCTATCGGGCATCCGGTGCCGGCGGTCAGCACGTGAACAAAACCTCCTCTGCTGTGCGGCTGATCCACAAGCCCAGCGGCATCGTGGTTGCTTGCCAGGAGGAGCGGTCCCAACTGCAGAACCGGGAAAAATGTATGCGGCTTTTGGCATCCAAGCTCTACGAAATCGAGCAGGAGCGGATCGAATCCCAGCAAGGCGGTATGCGCCGCAGCCAGGTGGGCAGCGGTATGCGCAACGAACGGATCCGGACCTACAATTTCCCCCAGGGGCGGGTCACCGATCACCGGGTTGGATTGACTCTTTACAAGATCGATGCCGTGATGAACGGAGCTATTGACGAGATCATCGATGCCCTCGCCACCGCTGACCAGGCGGAGAAATTAAAAAACGCACAGTAACGCCTTTCCCCAGGGGGAACGGCTTCGGACGGTAACTTTTACAAAAGGAAGATTATTATGCACTTCATTACCCACTCTCCCGAGGAAACAGAAAAGATCGGTGCGGCGCTGGGAAAATGCCTGACCGCCGGCACGGTGATCGCCTATCTGGGTGACCTGGGCGCAGGAAAAACCGCATTTACCCGAGGGCTTGCCCGGGGTTTGGGCTACCTGGACCCGGTGACCAGCCCTACCTACACCATTGTTAATGAATATTTGGGCGGCCGATTGCCCCTTTTTCACTTTGATATGTACCGTCTGGCCTCCTCCGATGACCTTTGGGACATTGGCTGGGAGGACTATTTGGACCGGGGCGGCGTCTGCGCCGTGGAATGGAGCGAAAATGTAGCTGACGCTTTGGAAGATCCCGTTTTTATCCGCATTGAGAAACTGGGCGGCGATGACCGCTCTATCACTCTGGAAGGAGGCGAACGCCTTGCTGCTCTTAGCCTTTGAAACCTCCGCAAAATCTGCCTCTGTTGCCCTGTTTGACGGAGAAAAGCTGCTGGGCGAGCAGTACCAAAACACCGGCCTGACCCACAGTCAGACCTTATTGGTTATGGCCCAGGAGCTGCTCAGCCAGTGCGGAAAGCTGCCGCAGGAAACAGAGGCCGTTGCCGTTGCGGAAGGCCCCGGCAGTTTTACCGGCGTGCGCATTGGTGCGGCCGCCGCCAAAGGCCTTGCCTGGGGACTGGATGTCCCACTTTACGGCGTTTCCACCCTGGAAGCCATGGCGCTGGGTTTGGGCGCTTTCGATGGCATCGTCTGTCCGGTGATGGATGCCAGAAGAAATCAAGTCTACAACGCTCTGTTTTATGTAAACCGCGGAGAGCTGGAACGCCTCACCCCCGACCGCGCCATCGCCCTTTCCGACCTGGAAACAGAGCTGAAAAAAATCGAAAAACCGATTTTTTTAGTTGGCGACGGCAGTAATTTGTGTTATAATACCCTAAGCGGTGCTGTGCAGAACCTGGTTCTGCCCCCGGAGCATAAGCTTCACCAGCGAGCTGTGGGCGTTGGCTTGGGCGCGCTGAAAATGATCGCTTTGGGCAAACCCGGCGAAGCCGGCGCTCTGGTCCCCAATTATCTGCGGCTTTCCCAGGCCGAACGGGAACGGCTGGAGCGGCAACAAACGTAAAATTCATTTAACATACAAAGGAGACAGATACTATGGCAAATGTTCATGTTCTCGACCATCCCCTCATCCAGCATAAGCTGGCCATCGTCCGAAATAAGGACACCAGCGTTAAGGAATTCCGCGAGCTGATCAGCGAAATTTCCGGTCTGATGTGCTATGAAGCCACCCGGAACCTACCCACTGAAGAAGTGGATGTGGAAACGCCGCTGATGGTTGCAAAGTGCCGTATGCTCTCCGGCAAGAAGCTGGCCATCGTGCCGGTTCTGCGGGCCGGTTTGGGTATGGTGGATTCTATGGTGGACCTGATCCCCTCTGCAAAGATCGGTCACATTGGTCTTTACCGGGATCCCGAGACCC
>CAYVSU010000042.1:0-13592 GCA_964454215.1 uncultured Oscillospiraceae bacterium
GGGTGTAGGTCTTGCCGGCAACGCCGTCAAAGCCGTCATCA
Organism: uncultured Oscillospiraceae bacterium; assembly: GCA_964454215.1. GTDB lineage: Bacteria > Bacillota > Clostridia > Oscillospirales > Oscillospiraceae > Faecousia. The sequence continues at coordinate 42 of CAYVSU010000042.1, forward strand.
TAGTGCATCAGCTTGATGGTGTAGCTGTTGCCTTCTGCGTCCTTGTAGCCATCAGTGTGGTTAGCAAAATACCAGAAATAGGCTTCCTGTGCGTAGTTGAAGGGGACGCCGACGCTGGCAAATGCACCGGTGGTGGCTGCAGTGTTGCCGACGGTGATCACATGGTTGGTAGCGTCAATACCCTGAGCTGCTTTGGTGGTCTTCTTGCCGCAGCCAACGATCGACAGAGCCATACTTGCGATCAGTACAAGTGCGAGGACGATGCTGATTGTCTTTTTCATACTTGTTCTCCTTATAATAAATTTTTATGTTAAAGCGATTGCTTTAATCATTGTTTTTACCGCCGCCCAAATATGCTTCGATCAGCTTCTTATTGGAAATCAATTGAGAAGCAGGGCCTTCCAGGCTGACATTGCCCAACTCCAGCACATAGGCGTAATCGGCGATCTTCAAGGTTTGCAGTGCATTTTGTTCCACAATTAAAATGGTGGTTCCTTCTTCCCGGATCTTCACAAAGGCCCGGAATATCTCTTCAATCACCAGCGGTGCAAGGCCCAATGACGGTTCATCCAGCAACAGGATCTTTGGTGCAGACATCAGTGCACGGCCAATAGCCACCATCTGCTGCTCGCCGCCGGAAAGGGTGTTGGCAGTCTGATTTTTCCGTTCCTTCAGAATGGGGAACAGCTTGTAGACTCGGTCAAAGTTATCTTTGAGCTGCTGCTTGGCAGTGACCTTGATGCCGTTAACGACCTTTGTCTTCAGGCCGTATGCACCAACTCGCAGGTTCTCTTCCACCGTAAGCTCCGGGAACAGAAGCCGGCCTTCAGGGGACTGGGTCACACCAGTCTTCGCGATCTTATACGTCGGAAGGCCGACAAGCTCTTTTCCATCCAGGATAATGCTGCCGCCGGTGGGCTTGATCGCACCGGAAATGGCCCGCAGTGTAGAGGTCTTACCAGCACCGTTAGAGCCCAGTAATGTTACGATCTGTCCTTCTTCTACCTGAATGTTAATACCTTTCAGGGCGGAGATAAAGCCATAAGATACTTTCAGATCTTTAATTTCCAATAGTGCCATTATGCTCCCCCCGTTCCCAAATAGGCTTCCTGCACTTCCCGGCTTCCCTGGATCTCCGCGGCATTGCCGTAGGCCAGCTTCTTGCCAAAGGAAATTGCGCAGATGTGATCACACACATTCATAACCAGGCTCATATCGTGCTCCACCAGCAGAACAGTGCAATCAAAATCATTTCGGATGCGGTTGATCAGTTTTGCAAGATCCTGCGTCTCCGATTCATTCAGACCCGCTGCGGGTTCATCCAAGATGATCAGCTGAGGATTGCACATCAGGGCTCTTGCGATTTCCACCCGCTTCAACACGCCGTACGGCAAGCCCCAGCACAGGCGATCCCGGTAGCTGCTCAGATCCATATATTTCAGAATCTGGTCCGCTCTCTTCCGGTTGGCCCGCTCTTCCCTACTCAGCAGGGGTAGATGGAACATCTGTGTTACCAAAGAACTGGTGTACTGCCGTGTTGCGGCAATCAGGAGATTATCCAATACGGAAACCTCTTTAACCACTTCCAAATTTTGGAATGTTCTGGCAATACCCTTCAGTATGATGTCGTGAACCTGATAATCTGTCAGGCTGACAGTTTCGCCATCCTTGGTCCGGAATAACAGCTTGCCATCAGTGGGCTTATAGAACTGGGTGATGCAGTTGAAAACGGTGGTCTTACCGGCACCATTGGGACCGATTAAACCGAAAATTTCGCCCTTCTTTACATCAAAGGTCAGATCGTCCACTGCCTTCAGACCGCCGAAGTACATCTTCAGGCCCTGAACCGACAGGATCACATCCTCATCCAGTTGGTACTTTTCTTTCTTCCGCGCTTTGGCTGCATCGATCCTGCGGGAAAGAGATGCCATTTGGGACTGCAGTTTCTCTTGCTTTTGCGCAACTGCTTTTGCATTGTGTGCATCCAGTTCGGCGCAGCGGGCATCGTAATCTGCCTGAAGCTGTGCCTTCATAGCATCATATGCCTTGTGCTCCGTAACCGGATGCGCGGCAATAAATGCCTCTTTTTCCTTTTCCAGCTTTTGGACAAGGACTTCTCTCTTTGCGCGCAGCTTTTCCTTTTCTGCCTCCATTGTTGTAAGTGCAGGCATCCAATTCTTGCCTTCCCTGACCGCCTTAAAGATGGCCTTAGCTGCCTTATGCTGCACGGCTCTGTGGGAAAGATATGCCTTCACATCATAATTTTGCAGCTTTTCAGCCATCTGACAAGCTGCATATTCAGTCTTGTCGCAGGCTTCAAAAGCGGAGGGAAGCAGTTTTTTGTTTGCTCTTCTAACGAGCTTATAGAGTTCTTTTTCCTTTTTCTTTTGGTAAGCAGAAGGAAGCACATCATACTCGGTATGGAGCCAGTCATATTTCAACCGAAGCTTGATGGACTTGCGTTCAGCAGCAGATTGCAGCTTATCCGAGATCTTTGCCATACCGCGCCTCCCTTCCCTTTTTGTAAAGCGATGTGAGCTTGTACCGGATCTCCAGAACCAGCTGTGCCAGACCACCAGGATAGAACATCACCACGAGCACTACCAAAACGCCGCAGAACAGCGTGATCAGGGTGGGATTTTCCCGGAAAAACTCAATGTCCTGCAGGAACATCTTGTCGAGGCCATAAATAATGAATGTTCCACCCACAGTTCCCCATATGGATTTGGTGCCGCCGATAATCACAGCGCCCAAGATGTTCAGGGAGGTGGAAAGACTGAACAGCGTGCTGGAAGAATTAGATACGTAGCGGATATAAAGCATATACAGCAGACCGGCCACAGCAGCGTAAACAATGGAGATCGTAAACGCCATCAGTCGATACTTCAGTAAAGAAATACCAAAGGCCTGTGCCGCGGAGGTGCTGTTTTTCATTGCCAGCATAGCTCGTCCTGTGGGGCTGGTCATCAGGTTGTGAGTGATGAGCATCAGCAAAAACAGGATCAGCACCATACCGTAGAAGATATGCTCGGTTCTCATCCGGAAACCTTCCATACCAAACAGAAGGATCTGGGAACCTTTGAGCTTAATGGTGTCACAAAGCGCGGAAAGGACCTCTTTTAAGATCTCCGCCACACCTAAGGTAACAATAGCGAGGTAAATACCCTCAATACGCAGGGAAATGTAGCCGACGATTATACCGATGACAAGAGCCAAAGAAATTGCCATCACAAAGGCAACGCCCATTGTCAAGCCCCACTCTGCCAAGCAATAGTAGGCAGTATAGGCACCGATTCCAATGAAGCCCGCCGTACCCAAAGATGCAAGAGCGGAATAGCCCAGCAGCAGGCAGAATCCCAAGCCAATAATCACGAAGATAAGGGTAGAGCCAACAGCAGTTACAAAACTGGAACTTACCATATCTGCTTGGGACAACATCTGCATCAACACAAGAACCACAGCAAAGACAGCAAAGGATGTGACCGGGTTGCGCAGGTTGTTGAGAACAGTACCAATTTGTGCAGCGCTTTTCTCCTTTTGATTCTCAGCAAAAAGAGTACTTGATAAATAACGGTTTGTTTTGATCATACGCTACACCTTCTTTACCAATTTCTTGCCAAACAAGCCTTGCGGCTTCCAAAGGACAAGCAGCATCACCAGCAAATAGACAATGGCTTCTTTCCAGTTGGACAGACTCTGTACATGTACACACACACATCCGATCAAAACATTGAGCATATAAATGATCACACATCCCCAAATTGGACCGTAGAAGGTGGCAAAGCCGCCCAGGATACCAGCAAGGAAGGCGTTGATCTGTGTTGTGGTCATAATGTATCCGTTGGAAAGGGTCACATTACCGATGTAGATGATGGCAGCCACAGCACCAAAGGCGCCGGCAATGCCCCAGGAGATGGCAGTAATCACTTTCGTATTTACACCCATCATACCTGCCACCAGTTCATTACTGGCAGTAGCTCTGACCGACAGACCCCACTTAGATTTCTGCAGCAGGACGAACACGAGCACAAGCAAAACCACCGAAACTGCCAATGCAATGAGGGTGTTGTAAGGTATGAACACCTCACCGACACGAACACCCTTGGACAGATGGACAAAGGGCAGTGCAGGAATGGACTCAAAGTGAGCCACCTTGAATACAAAGGGAATCAGACCAATGAAAATGGAGATCAGACCCATCGTAATGATCTGTTTTCCCAAGGCATTGACATACCTGCCGTTACGGAATACCAGCACGTCAATGGCGACACCGATCAAAAATGCAACCAGAACACCAATTGCCGCAACAGTCCACAACGGATAGCCCTGCACCAAAGTGAATTCCACCGCCACATATGCACCCAGTGCAGATATCACGCCCTGAGCAAAGTTAGTGGTATAGCTTGTCTTAAAGATCAAAGTAACCGCAAAGGTCGCCAGCACGCCCGCGCACATTGAAGGAATAACGCCCACCAGGATCGTTAAATATGCGCTCAATTGCATGGACGATCACCCCCACTGAATAATGTTCGCAGCCCAGGTATAGCCGATACCGGCAGCGATCATACACACGGTGCTGCCGTCCTTAACCTTACCTTCTTTCAGTGCCAGTTCCAAAGACAGGATCTGGTCAATCTGGCCGATGTGGCCATAGTTTTCCAAATAGATAGACTGGTCTTCCCGCAGACCCAAATCAGCTAGCATACCCTTGTGACCGGAGCGCTTAATGTGCAGGATATCCAGATAATCGATATCGGCACGGGTCTTACCGGAACGGCGCAATGCCTCGTCGATGCAGTGATACCAGTTGGGCATAGAAGTGGTGTTCAGCAGACCCTTCATCTTGGGGCTGTCCATCAAGCGGAGCATATAGTTCTCCTTGATGTTTTCCGCGGTGACAGGCTCAGTAATACCACCGATCTTACTGCCGCAGGTATGAACAACGCTGCCGTCGCTCATCAGGCCAGTACCCAGCAGCAAATTCTTGCCGTAGTTTTTCTTCAGGATCATTGCGCCACCGCCGGCGCCCAGATTGAACATAAAGGACACGCCGGAATCGGTGTAATCGATCAGATCACAGTTGCGGTAACCGCCGCAGATCATAACAGTATTGATCTCATCATCGGCAATCAGCATATCCTTGGCGATCTTCATTGCAGAGACGCAGGTGCAGCAACGATTCTGAACATCAATGCCCCAAGCATTCTTGGCACCAATACGATCCTGCACATAGCAGGCAGAGGTGGTCAGAGGATATTCCTTATACTCTTCAGTGATGCACAGGATCACATCGATCTCCAGAGGATCCACGCCGGTATTTTCCAAACACTGCAGTGCGGCCAGCGCGCCCATCTCCTGGGTGCCGTCACAGGGATCGTCGGAGGGAACGTACTTCTGCACGATGCCCAGCTTCTTGACAACAGCTTCTTCTGCCCAAACGCCACCGGTTGCCTCGGAGACTTCTTTGGCAGTCATAATCTTCTTGGGCAGGTATGTACCCATACCCACAATACCAACATTTACAGACATATTTTTTCTCCTTTGTAAAAGGGATTACAGACGCATGCCGCCGTTAACAGACAGCACGTGGCCGGTAACATAGGAAGCATCGTCAGAAGCCAGGAACAGCGCAGCCTTTGCGATCTCCTCAGGCTGGCCAAGGCGACCCAACATAGTCAGGCCCGCAAACTTCTTCAGCAGATCCTCCGGAACGGTCTTCATCATATCGGTCATAATGTAACCGGGAGCAATGGCATTACAGCGGACAGGAACACCCTTACGGGCAAATTCCTTGGCCCAGGTCTTGCTCAGGCCGATAACGCCAGCCTTGGATGCTGCGTAGTTAGCCTGACCAATGTTACCGTACTCGCCAACGACAGAAGCAATGTTGATGATGCTGCCGCCGCCGTCAACTTCCATCTGAGGACCAACATAACGGGTCAGATTGAAAACACCCTTGAGGTTGATGTCGATAACCAGATCCCACTGTTCATCGGTCATCTTGCGGGTCATAGCGTCGCGGGTGATACCAGCGTTGTTAACAAGAACGTCGATCTTGCCGTACTTTTCCTTAGCGTACTCTGTCAGAGCCTTGCAGGCTTCGCTGTCAGTGACGTTCAGTTTATAAAACTCTACATTCTCCGCTTCATAGGTAAGGGGCATCATATCAACGGCGATAACCTTTGCACCCTCCTGGGCAAACAGTTGAGCCATTGCGCCGCCCAAACCCTTTGCTGCACCGGTTACGATTGCTACCTTGTTTTCCAGTCTCATAATAATTTCCTCCTCAAGTTTTTATAGTTTTTTCAGGATGACTGCTGTGCCCATACCGCCGCCAATGCACAGGGACGCCAGACCGTAGTTCTTTCCACTGTGGATCAGTTCATGCAGGAGCGTAACGATGATTCGGTTGCCGCTGGCACCTACGGGGTGACCCAGGGCGATGGCTCCGCCATTAACATTGCAGCGGGCCTTGATCTGCTTTTCGGACAGATCGTGCTGCTCGGAAAGAAGCTTGACAACCCCCAAAGACTGGGCAGCAAATGCCTCGTTCAGTTCCAAAACTTCCATCTCGGAGAGCTTCATTTTGGCATCTTTCAAAGCGTTGGCAATGGCGGGAACCGGTCCCAAGCCCATTACATCGGGCTCAACGCCGCCCTGACCGCAGCCAACCACCTCAGCCAAAGGCTTCAGGTTATACTTTTCGACCGCTGCTTCGCTGGCGAGAATCAGGAAACTTGCGCCATCGTTGATGCCGGAAGCATTGCCTGCGGTAACGGTACCGTCTTTCTTAAAAGCAGGACGCAGTGTGCCCAGCTTTTCCAGTGTTGTCTTGCGGTTGATATACTCATCAGCATCAAAAACAACTTCATTCCGGCCGACTTTCACCGTCAAAGGAACGATCTCATCCACAAACTTACCGGCGTCCTGCGCGGCAATGGCTTTACTTTGGGAAGCGATGGCAAATTCATCCTGCATCTGTCGGGTAATGCCGTAGCGCTCGGCCACATTTTCAGCTGTAATGCCCATATGCATTCCACCGTAAGCATCTGTCAAAGCGTCGTAGATCATATGGTCTACCATCTTCATATCGCCCATCTTGCAGCCACCACGGACTTTTCCGTTTACAAGATAAGGTGCGCCGGACATCACTTCCGTACCACCCGCAGCGATCAGGTCCGCCTTTCCGGCTGCAATGGAAGTTGCCGCGTTGATAACAGCCTTCATTCCGGAGCCACAAACCATATTCAAGGAATATGCGGGAATCTCCACCGGGACACCGGCGGCGATGGCTACCTGACGGCCGGGCCCCTGTCCAACACCGGCAGGAAGCACATTGCCCACCACCACTTCATCCAGCCATTCCGGCTTCACGGAGCCTGCCGCAAGGGCAGCTTTCAGAACTTCGCCACCAACATAGATGGGAGAAGCGTCCTTCAGGGTGCCGAGCATACTGCCAATGGCACTGCGCTTGGCACTGACAACATAGACTTTGCTCATTGATATTCCCTCCAATTGATTATTCTTTGGTTAACAACTTATTTAGTTCTTTCATTACTGCACCAGCGTCCGCAACAATACCCAAATTGGCAGCCTTGAAAATAGGTGCGCCCTTATCGGTATTGACTGCAACGATGAACTCAGACTCTTCCATACCAGCCAAGTGCTGGACCGCGCCACTGATGCCAAAGGCAAGGTATGCAGCGGGACGAACCGTCTTGCCGGTTTGACCCACCTGACGAGCGTGATCCATAATTCCGGCATCCACCAAGCTACGGGAAGAAGAAACAGTACCGCCCAGATTCTTTGCAAGATCATAGGCAGGCTCTACATTCTTAACGCCTCTGCCGCAGGAGACCAAAATCTTAGCATCCTCAATTTTCTCGACGCTCTTGGTTTCCTTAACCTCTTCCAGCAGCTTCACTGCAAATTTATCCGGATTCCAGGCAATGGATGCCTTGTGAACAACACCCTCACGGGCATTGTCCGGCTCCAGCTTCTGCATAACGCCGGGGCGCACAGTGGACATCTGCGGCCGATGGTTGGGGCAAATAATGGTAGCAAACAAGTTGCCGCCAAAAGCCGGACGGGTCATAAAGAGGTTGCCCTCTTCATCGTTCTCCAGCTTAGTACAGTCAGCGGTCAAACCGGTGTGCAGTCTGGCGGACAGGCGGGGCGCCAGATCACGGCCAATGGATGTTGCTCCGAACAGCAGAACATTGGGCGCATTCTCTTTGACCAGCTGATAAACTGCCTGTGCGTAGGGCTCAGTAACAAAATGAGCCAGTTGGGGATCATCCACCAAATAGACCTCATCCGCGCCGTAAGCGATCAGTGTCTTTGCGTTGTCCGCAATATTGTGACCCAGGAGAAGGCCGCAGACCTTTTCATTTGTCTTGGCAGCCAGTTCACGGGCAACACCCAAAAGCTCCAGCGCTACATTCTGCAGTTCGCCGTCGCGCTGCTCACAAAATACCCAAATATTTTTACTCATAAAGCACGACCTCCTTACATCAGATGTCGCTGCTGCAGGGCAGCAACGATGGTCTTTGCTGCTTCATCTGCGCTCAGCTCCAGAGTCTCAACAGTCTTGTCAAGTTGCTTGGTAAAGGAGGCCTTCACCTTTGTGGGAGAACCGCCCAGACCGATATTGGCCTTTTCCAGCTGCAGGTCCTCATTGGTGATTCTGCCGATCTCCTTCTCGTCCTGAGAAACAATATCCCAAACATTCATATAACGGGGTTTTACCATTGTAGAAAGAACGGTAATCAGGCAGGGCGTGGAAACTTCGAGAACCTGATAACGGTCCTCAAACTGACGCTTGACCGTCAGTGTATTGCCGCTGCAGGAAATTGCGGCAGCATAAGTAACCTGAGGCAGGTCCAAATGCTCAGCGATCTGAGGTCCAACCTGAGCAGTGTCGCCGTCGATGGCCTGGCGACCGCAAAGCACCAAATCTGCGCCCAGCTTCTTAACCGCTGCAGCAATAATGGTGGAGGTAGCCAGCGTATCAGAACCGCCGAATACCCGGTCGGTCAGCAGATACGCGTCATCTGCGCCCATAGCCAGTGCTTCACGCAGCGCCTTTTCTGCCTGAGGAGGACCCATCGTCAGAACGGTTACATATGCGCCGTTTTGCTCCTTCAACTGCAGCGCAGCCTCAATAGCAGCCTTGTCATCGGGGTTGATGATAGAAGGAACGCCGTCCCGCTTCAAAGTATTGGTCACTGGATCAATCTTGATCTCTGTCGTATTGGGAACCTGCTTAATACAAACAACGATTTTCATTCTGCACACCTCACTTCTTCAGCAAAGCGCTGGAAATGACCATACGCTGCACTTCGCTTGTTCCTTCATATATCTCGGTGATCTTGGCATCGCGCATCATACGCTCTACAGGATACTCACGGGTATAGCCGTAGCCGCCGTGAAGCTGCACAGCCTTTGTAGTAACATCCATAGCAGTCTCAGATGCAAACAACTTTGCCTGCGCCGCATTTACAGACAGTGTGGGCAGCTTATTCTGTTTAGCATCCGCAGCAATGTACACCAACGCACGGGCAGCGGCACATTTGGTTGCCATATCCGCCAGTTGGAACTGGGTGTTCTGGAAAGCAGAAATGGGTCTTCCGAACTGTTTTCTTTGCTTTACATAGGTAACTGTTTCATTCAGCGCACCCTCGGCAATGCCCAGCGCCTGGGCAGCGATGCCAATGCGGCCACCGTCAAGGGTCTTCATTGCGATCTTAAAGCCTTCGCCACGCTTGCCAAGCATATTTTCCTTGGGTACCTTGACATTCTCAAAGATCAGCTCCCGGGTAGCAGAACCGCGTATACCCATCTTCTTCTCGTGCTTACCAAAGGTGAAACCTTCAAATGCCTTTTCGACGATAAAAGCCGTCATCTCAGGACCCTTGGGGGTCTTTCCGGTAACGGCGATGACGACATAAGTCTCTGCCTCACCGGAGTTAGTGATAAAGATCTTGGTGCCGTTGAGCAGATAATGGTCTTCCATTTCCACAGCAACGGTCTGTTGATTGCTGGCATCGGTACCAGCATTGGGCTCGGTCAGACCGAAAGCGCCCAGCTTTTTGCCGGATGCCAGATCCGGAAGATATTTCTGCTTCTGCTCTTCTGTGCCGAATTCTAAAATAGGAGCCGCGCACAGAGAGGTATGGGCAGAGAGAATAACACCAGTGGTGCCGCAGTACTTGGAAAGCTCCTCAACGGCATAAATGTACTCATGGTAGGTAGCACCGGCACCACCGTACTGCTTGGGAATTACAATGCCAAACAGGCCCAGCTTTGCCATCTTCTCAACAGTTTCAGAGGGGAACCGTTCCAGTTCATCCACTTCCTGTGCCAAGGGTTTCACTTCGTTCTCGGCGAAGTCCTTAATCATTTGTTCAAACAGAACCGATTTATAGTCTGCCATATATCCTCCATTAACCGTCAAACTTAACAGTTGCCAAACCGGTAATTACTTTTTTTCCGTCCTGATTGTAGCAAGTAGTGTTCAGCTTCACAATCTTCTTATCCTCCCGCAGCTCTGCAACTTCCACTTCAGCGGTGATATCATCACCAAGATAAACGGGTGCTGTAAAGCGCAGTTCCTGGCCTAAATAGATGGTTCCGGGACCAGGCAACTTGTTTGCCAGCACCGCAGAAATCAGGCCGGAAGTCAAAATACCGTGAACGATCCGCTTGCCGAACACAGTTCCTTCTGCGAATTTATCGCTCATATGGATGGGGTTAACATCCAAGCTAATGCCAGCAAATGCAGTCACATCCGCTGCCGTAAAGGTCTTTTGAACAGACGCTTTTTGTCCAATTTTCAAATCACTAAATGTCATTGAATTTGCCTCCATTTCGAAAGATATGAACATTGTTCATATTCTGCGTCCAGTATGCCACAGATGTTGAAAAATGTCAATGGCTCCACAACTTGTTCCTTGAACTTTAGTAGGATTGCACAATCCGGCCGGGGGACATTTTATCACAGTTGCCGAAAGAAAGAGTCTTGCAAAATTTACGACCATACTTTAGAATAGAAACATCATAAAAAATTAAGCGAGAGGTGATGGTATGACAGAGGGTTTTGTTATGGAAATCAAGGGAATTCACCCCCCGAAAACCAAGCTTGGATTATCCAAGATCCACAGCCTGCTGCAGGCGGCGGAGCGGCTGTTTACTATGTCAGGTTTTTATGATGTATCCGTTTCGGATATCTGCAAAGAAGCTCACACTGCCGTGGGTACTTTCTATATTTATTTTGAAAGCAAAACAGATATTTATCGCTATTTGGTTGCGCAGTATAAGCAAGCCATCAAGCAGCAACTTGCGGAAAGCATTGCCGGATGCACGACCCGACGGGAAATTGAACGGGAAGGTATTAAGTGCTTCGTTCGCTACTGCGTTGCCAATCCCAATGTATATAACATCGTATGGGGCAGTTTGGCGGTAGAGAAGCAAATGTTTGAAGATTACTATGTTTCCTTTGCAAAAAGCTATGCCCGAGCGCTGTCCAAAGCCGAAGCTGAAGTCAAAACCGAAGATGTTACCACCCTGGCATATATGCTGATGGGCATCACCAACTTTGTTGGCCTGCACGCAATGTTCGAGAAAATGACCAGCGCGCAGATTGATCACATCATTGATACTGCCGTAATGCCCGTTTTGGAAAACGGAATGTTCCGATAAATAAGCAAAACAGCACCGATCAAAAATCGGTGCTGTTATTATGTCCGAAAAAAGATACCGGTAGCGCTGAAGCAAACCTTCCCCTCTTCACAATAGCCTTCCGCTGCCATATTGATCAAATTTTTGCTTGCGGAGACGATTCTCACCCGCAAAAGTACATTCCGCTCAGGCATTACCGGGCGGTGAAGGCTAATCTGCATTTGAATCGTCGGCGCAATAGCAGTGCCGCCGTGAACGCCGTACGCAACCAAGCCCATTGCCTGATCTGCCATCGTTGCGCAAATACCGCCGTGTATTACACCGCTGGGATTGCACATCCAGTTTTTGGGATGCATAGTGATCAAAAAAGACCCGCTTTCTGCGCAGTAGCCACCGAAGCGAACATCCAAATGGTCGCCAAAAGACGCTGTGTCGCCAGCTTCACGAATTCGTAAGTGAATCAGCTCTGCAATTTTCTCCGGCTGCAGCATTTCCACGCGTCACATCTCCCCTGCTTTTGCTATATGTTTATTTTATACAATCAACTTGCAAATGTCAATGTCAGAGAGAAATTATTATGGTCTCGAATCCTTTCTCAATTATAAATCCGGTGGCCACAAATGTGGTCACCGGATTTTTGTGAGTAATCTAAAATTTTGATACTATTTTACAATGGGTGCAAATTTTAGCGTTATGGGTGCATTTCCGTAAAATGCCTTGCACCCATTTTCTTGGATTTGTTCAAGTCTGTGCGTACTTAGTGCGTCGCAGGCTTTTTGTATTACTTAAATTTAAGGTTGATAATATCCATCGCAACGTCAAGGTTAGTCATTACAACTACACAACTGTCACGTGCAATTCTCCAGTTATTAGAGTTCTCGCCCTTTGCAAAATATTCAATGTTCAATTCTGCAAAATTGGTGGCCTGTTCTTCAGTAGCAAATGTAATAAATGTGCAAGACTTTGAATAATCGCCATTTTCAATCAAGCTATAATTCTTAACAATCTCAACGGTAAAGTCGCCGCCCATAAATTTGATTTCAGAATTTGTGAGCGAGGTTGCACGTTCACATTCTTCCTCTGTGATGTAACACACACCTTCAGTCAAGCCTTTGTCTTTGAGCTTTTCGATACTCTTATCCATATCGAATTTGCCGGCACAGCCAACAAGAAACATAGCGAATACCGCCAATATGGCTACAAGTGATACGATTTTTTTCATAGTGTTCTTCTCCTTTTGATTTGTTTTTTGCTTTTATAGTCATTCGGTGGTAGTGCTATATTCAGCAATCAATTCATCAAGATTTTTACCGACGAGTCGATAATATTCTCTGTAATTGACCTCGCCCTCATCAAATTGCAGATAGAACAAATCGTTGCTGTAATCAAACCACAGAGTTCCAAACTCTGTTTCTACCGTATAATAATAGCCGGTAACCACAGCATCAACACAGCCATCAGATTCAACGAACTCAAGCTCGTCAATCGGTATTTCACATACGGCGTTATTATCCTTGTCATAGACCGTTCCTGTGCCTAAGTAGGTTATAAATCCGTAAGCCTTTGTTGCATTATCGGTACCCTTAAATTGGGGGGTGTTATGCAGCTCAAAGTAATTACCATTTGTGTCAAGGTAATTTCCGTTGTTGATATACAGCTCTTTTGCCGTTCCGTCCTTCAAACTAAATCTTACAGTAACACCGCCACCACCGTCAATCTGACCTTCCATTTTTGAAATAGGGGTGGTATCAAGCCAATAATATTCTTCAAAAATTCTGGCGATTACGGCTTCATCGGTGGAGCCCCGAATATTTTTAAGATTGCCGGGAGCAACGCCCACAGCTTCGCTGATTATCTTTATTTCTGCAATAT
>CAYVSU010000043.1:0-13371 GCA_964454215.1 uncultured Oscillospiraceae bacterium
GGAACGGATACCGCTGCGGTGGAAGAGTCCGTTGAAAAGCTGGACGACAAATACGCATATCTGGAAGAGCAGTACACCATTTCTATGGTGCTGTATTACAGCAATTTGAACGACGAAGCCGCCAGCCAACTGTATCTCGACACCACTGACTCCGTAACCCAGGCAAACAACGACTATCTGCTGATGGCGCGGCGAGTCTATCTGTCCGAATCACCTCATAAAGATATTCTTTTTGCCGATTGGACAGAAGAAGATCTGGCTTTTCTGATGGCCTACACCGAAGAAGTGATGGAACTTCAGCAGCGTAACTCCGAAATTGAAGTTGACTACCAAAATCTGCAAAACAGCACCACGCTATATGAAGAAATGGTTCCGTTATACATTGAATTGGTGCAGAACAACAATCGGATCGCAGAAATCTACGGCTACAATAATTACTACGAATATGCCTATGAACAAGCCTACGACCGTGACTATGATCACGAAGAAATCGACACAATGCGCACCTATGTTGCCCAGTATTTGGCTCCTTCGCTTACCGGTGCTATGAGCAAATTCAACGCCAGTATGCGGGGCCTTTCCGAAAAGTATCAGGAAACCCTGATCTCTTTCCTTTATTCCAGTTATGTCTATAACAGCAAGCCCTACGTTGCCAACTACCTGGCAACTCTGCCGGAAACGATGCAAAACAATATGCTGGATATGTTCAACGGCAACATTGTGATGAAGGACAATGTTTTTGGGGCACAGGAAGGCGCTTTCACCACCGCTCTCAACGAAGAAAGACAGCTTTGTTTCTTTGGGCCCGGGTATAGCAATGCTATGACCATCGTCCACGAAGTGGGTCACTACTACGGCGGCACCTACACATATCTCAACGAGATTCCGCTGGATCTGGCAGAAACCCAATCCCAGGGCAACGAATGGTTGTTCCTGCGCTATCTGGAAGGCGAAATGTCTCAGAAGATCTATGCTGCACTTGTGGATTACCGGATGTACTCCGATCTGGCGCAGATCCTCATTTGCGTGCTTGTGGACGAATTTGAGGAGCAGGTTTACACCCACGAAAACATTGCCTCTCTGACAAGTGACGATCTGGACGCCATTATGGAAAGCGTCTGTGAAAATTACGGTGGCATCAACTTTGTCAGTGTAAGTGCTACGGATATCCAAAGCTATTGGCGTATGGTGGTCGTTGAGCAACCCGTATATTACATCAGTTACGCTGTATCCGCCCTTGCCGCAATGGATCTTTATACCGTCGCCTGCGAGGATTATGACCTGGCAATTGAAAAGTACCGTATGCTGAACGAAGAGGCAGATCCTGAAAAGGGCTTCCTCGGTAATATTACCGCCGCCGGCATTGCCGGTCCCTTTGAAGAGGATATTTACAAAGCCCTGTACGAAAAATTCTCCTGATAATGCAACAAAATCGCGGCTGCAAAAGCAGCCGCGATTTTTAATTGCTGTTACTTTCTGTAGAAGCTGTTGCCGCCGATAAATTCGCGGACCAGGCTGGTAGGCGGGATCTCATCATCCACATCCGCTTCCTGAACAAAGTCCAAAATACGGGAAATGCCCCGGACCTCATCGTAGCAGCTCTCCTCGGGAGAAATTGCTGTCAAAAGCGGGTAAATATGCTTCTTTAAAACTGCCAGCTCGTAGAGTGTGGAGCTGTTAAAGATCACGTCCGCATTCTCCTGATAGGGGAATATCCACCGTTTCTCACCCCGCCGGACGCTGTCCCACATATCAATGGTGCGCTGGACAGAGGTCCCGCGGCTTTCATAATCCCGAACGATCCGACGCAGCAGCCGCAGATAGCTGGTGGGGATCCGGTTGTGATCGTCCAGATTCAGCGGCAGCAAAGGGCTGACATAGAACCGGAATACTTCACTGGGTTCGATCCCTGCCGGCAGCAACACAGGATTCAGTGCGTGAAGGCCTTCAACAATGATCACTGTATCCTTGTGGAGCTTGATCTTATGCCCACGCCACTCCCGGCTTCCGGTGAGGAAGTTGAAATAAGGAATCTCCACTTCCCTGCCATCCAACAGTTCTTCCAGGTTTTGGGCAAACAGGGCCGTATCAATGGTGTTTATGTGCTCCAAATCGACTTTTCCATCAGGTCCGGGCAATATTTGATCCCGATCCCAGTAGTAGTCGTCCAAACTCATCAGAATAGGCTTTTTTCCATGGACCCGCAGTTGGGTTGCTAAGCGGTTGGCTGAGGTGGTCTTGCCGGAAGAACTGGGGCCTGCCAGCATCACAGCTTTGGCACCCCTTTGACAGATCATATCTGCCACTTGGGAATACCGTTTCTCGTGCAGCGCTTCATTGACCCGGATCAGCTGCCGGATATTGCCGCTGTCCACCAGATCGTTCAGATCTGCCACCGTTTCACACTCCATCAGCTCTCCCCAGTGATTGCCCTCTGTGTACACGCTGAAGAAGTTGGGCATTTCCTTATAGTCCGCCACCCGGTCGGGATTTGTATCGTCTGGGAAAATGAACATAAAACCTTCCTTAGCCGGAAGAATATCCCAAACCTTCACATAGCCCGTAGAAGGCGCCAATTCGCCGTAATAATAATCGCAAAAATCCTCGTGGGCATACAAGTGCACCACGCTTGCCTTGCGCCAGCGGAGCAGGCGTGCTTTGTCCTGCCGTCCGTTGCTTTGGAACAGCTGAAGTGCCTCCTGCGTATCCATTCTGCGGCGCAGAAGCGGGATATCCAGCTCCACCAGCTTTTCCACTTCCTGCTTCAACCGCAGCGCATCGAAATCCTCGATGCCCGTTACCTGAATGTACAGCCCAGAGCCAACGGTGCAGTCCATTTTTGCCTTGGCTGTGGGCCATAGCCTCCACAGCGCCAAAAACAGCACAAACTGTACAGTACGGACATAAGTATCCCGTCCGGTAGGATCATTGAAGCGCAGCAGCTTTACGACACCGCCCGATGCAGCCATCGCTCTGCGGATAGTGGTCCGCTCTGGCTGCACGTCCTTTGTCCGCACAGGGATGTAATTCAGATTAAAAATCTCACCGGCGATCTTCGCAGCCAAAGGATCATTGGAAAGCTTGCCGTTCACAAGCCCCAGCTCTCTTACAAGGTCTTGCAGTGTTTGATCCGGCTTGGCTTCGATTTCATATCCATCGATCATCAGTTTCATCGTCGGTTCTCCTTTCTAAAAGATGCATTAAACTTCCGCGCAAAATTTTCTCATCTGCTTGATGCGAATCAAGTGCACTGCATTCACTGCGGTCATCCCGGCGTTCAAAAGCATCACCGGCCACGCACCCACCAGCAAAGCATAAACACAGCTGATCACAGAGCCAAACAAATTCAAAATACGCAGTCTTATGATCGATGTCATCATCATAGACAGCAACACCAGCGCAGTACCAATATATCCAAATAGTTCAAGCCATATGTTCAAACTGTTTACCTCCTGTCACGTTATTCTTTTGCTGCAGGTTTGTTTCGCGTGGAAATCGGATGAAAGGCCTCCTTTTTAAATCCGCAGTACTCGCATTCGTAATCCTCGGGCAACTCCGCAAACAGTGTTCCCGGAGCAACGCCTGCCCTGATATCTCCCTCTGCCTCATCATAGACGTGGCCGCACAATTCACATACATATTTCATAACCGGTGACCTCCTAATCAATTTTTGGTCTGCTTCCTTGCGCCGGTTCATCAAAAAAATGGTTGGCTATCCGGCGATTAAAAAGCCGGTAGTCAACCATTTACGGTGGTTCGTAGAAACGCTTGCCCATATTGCAAGTATATACCTTTTGACAACATACTGATTGTATCATATTTCAACAAATAACGCAATATATTTTTTTCAAATTTATGCAAAATGCAAGCACCACAAAATAACCGCGGTGCTTGCATCGATTATTATCTTTCCTTACCGATCTCCATAATATCATATGGCGTGGTCTGATAAACAAAATAGTTCAGCCAATTGGAAAACAGCAGGTTTGCGTGGCCGCGCCACTTAACAATGGGATCTTGACTATCGTCATTATGGGGAAAATAATTCTTCGGCACAGAAATCGGAAGCCCCAGGTTTTTATCCCGCAAATATTCCGTTTTCAGGGTTTCGGGATCATATTCAGAATGGCCTGTCACGAAAATCTGCCTGCCGCCCTTGGTTTGGACAACATAAACGCCTGCTTCATCGGAGGACGCGATGATCCGCAGATCCCAAACCTTTTCAATATCCTCCCGCAGTACGGTAGTATGCCGGGAGTGGGGCACATAGAATTCATCGTCAAAGCCCCGGAGCAAAATTGCTCGCTTATAATCCGCACGGTGAGGATACACACCAAATAGTTTTTCAGGCAACGGATGTTTTTTCACGCCATAGTGGTAGTAAAGCCCAGCCTGGGCACCCCAACAAATATGAAGCGTGGAATGGACATGCGTCTTACTCCACTCCATAATCTGGCACAGCTCGTCCCAATAATCCACGTTCTCAAATTCCATCAACTCCACCGGTGCCCCGGTAATGACCATACCGTCAAACTTTCGGTCTTTCAGCTCGTCAAAACTCTTATAAAAGGACAGGAGATGCTCCTGAGACACATTCTTCGCCACGTGGGAAGTAGTGTGCATCAACTCCAGATTCACCTGCAGAGGTGTATTTCCCAAGAGTCGGCTCAGCTGGGTCTCTGTAACGATCTTGGTGGGCATCAGGTTCAGCAACACAATTTCCAGCGGGCGGATATCCTGGGTCATTGCCCGATTTTGCGGCATTACAAATATATTTTCCTGCTGCAGAGTCCCCGCCGCAGGCAGATCATTGGGTATCCGAATTGGCACAGGGATCCCTCCTTACGGTATATTTGGGTACATTTTACCCTAAGAAACCCACTTTGTCAATTCTGTTCCCCGGAAGTAATGCAAAAGGATCTGTTCATATGTGCTTCCCTGCACCGCCATAGCGTCCGCACCGTACTGGCTCATTCCCACACGGTGTCCAAAGCCATAGGTGGTGACCGTCACTGTTGTAGCATTTGCCGCAACTTCAAACTTTGTGGAATTCAGTGACAGCAGCTTGCGCAGCTTTGTGCCTGTATAAACTACGCCGCCGATGACCATCGTAGCCACGCCGCCGCCTTCCGTGTATGTAACCGCTCCAAACCAGCCGTCCGGCTGATCGGAAAGGGATACGCCAAGTTTATTGGCAAATGTGCTGACTGTGAAGGTGACAGTCTTGCTGTAAGCGGAGGCAGCCTCTTCTCCCGGTGAGAGCACCGCCTGCAGGTATGGCACATCCCCACCCCAGACATCCGCCGCATCTTCTGTGCTGCCGCCGGAACAGGAAAAGTAGGCTGCCTGAATCAGTTTTCCTTGATACAGCAGCACCTCTCCCCGGGTTTGTGCAATGGCTGTACGGAACTTCTCGATATCCTCCGATGTGCCGCCCCGGGCATAGTAATTCTCCTCTGAAAGGTAGCCCTGACAGCAGGAAGATTTCAGACACACCGCCCCATTATGCTTTGCCTGCATTATTACGCAGCGAAGCGTGAATGTTCTTGCGGCGACCGCCTGGGCTTTCAGCGCTTCCAGTTCAAAATCCACGGGCATTTCCGCTGTCAACACGCCCAAGAGGTATTCTTCCAGTTCCATATCCACCAAATTTCCTTCCGCAGACAGGACGGATATGGTTATCTCCTGCGTCGGCGGTTCTGTAGGAACTGTCGTCGGTTCTGTCGCCGACTGGGTAGGCTGGTGCGCCGGTTGGCTGAACTGAGTCTGCGTGGTTGCAAGCGGAGACGACGGTACGGTGGTGGGCGTTTCCTCCCTATCTGTTATGATCATTCCTCCCACACCAACACAAATCAGCGGAAACACAATACACAATCCCAATAATAATATGATCATTTCCGAATGTCGTTTCATAAACTTCCCTCCCGTATTCTATTTTAACAAGAACTTACCGCGTAATCTGTTGGTTTCTAACGAAATCTTTTCCAAATGATTCCCGGTTCTTGACATCATTTGCTGAGAGAAGTATAATTTTATTATCAGTACTTCTCGAAACGGAGCACATATATGAAGTCACGGTTCAAACGCATTCTGCCGATTCTTTTTTCGGTGTTGATCATACTGAGCATTGCTTGGTATCTGTTTGTCTACGATAAGGATTTTACCAAAGATTTTTTGCTGTCGCAGGCCCGGTTTTTTGAAAGCAAAGGCAATCATACCATTGCCGCCTGGCTTTATGACCGGGCATATCAGCAATCTGACCATAACAAGGACATCGCCATTGAGCTGGCAGAGCAGTATAAAGAAAACGGCAACTACACAAAGGCAGAATATACGCTTTCACAGGCCATCTCCAACAACCCCTCTGTTGAATTATATGTGGCCCTTTGTCAAACCTACGTAGAACAAAATAAGCTGCTGGATGCGGTTGCTATGCTGGATAATGTAACAAACGCCGATATCAAAGCGCAGTTGGATGCCATTCGGCCGCAAACGCCTGTGGCAGAACCGGCTGCCGGCTTTTACAGCCAGTATATCACTGTGAATATCAATTCAGCCGAACCTCTGCTCTATGTCTCCACCACCAGCGATTACCCCTCGACTGAAACAGACCTGTATGTGGAAGGCTTTTCCCTTCCTGCGGGTGAGACGACTGTGGTGGCCATTTGCATTGGTGAAAACGGGCTGGTCAGCCAGCGGGCGGTTTGGGGATATACCATCGCCGGTGTGATCGAGAACGTCTCCTTGTCCAGCCCGGAGCTGGATAGCTATGTCAGGCAGCTTTTGGGCTTTGACGCAGAAAGCCGGATCCTTACCAGCGATTTGTGGACCATCCAAACTATGACACTTCCCCAATCGATGAAGGATTATTCGGATCTGCGATATTTTGCCCGCCTGAAATCGCTGACCATTGAAAAAGGAAACTTTTCCGACTTAAGCTTTCTTTCTGATCTGGTGGAACTGACCGAGCTTCATATCTCCGATACACCTCTGGCTACCAGCGATTTGAAAACCATCTCTGCATTGCCTGCGCTGACGCATCTGACGCTTTCCAACTGTGGATTGGGCAATATTGAAAACTTGTCCTCTTCCAACCTGATTTATCTGGATCTGAATGGAAATGCGATCCGGGATCTATCTGCGCTGTCTTTTATGACATCGCTCACCCACCTGAATCTTTCCTACAACGCACTGACCAGCCTCAACGCACTCAGCGCCCTGACTTCGCTGGAGGTTTTGAACGTATCCGGCAATTCTCTTTCCTCTATCCGTCCACTGGCAAGCTGCGTCAAGTTGCAGGAGCTGAACATTGCCTACAATTCCGTTGGCACACTTGCAGGTGCAGAGAATTTGACGATGCTGACCTCTTTGGACGCCGGAAACAACAACTTGACTGATGTGGACGCCCTTGCCGGCGTGACTTCCCTGCAGACATTGCTGCTGAATAACAACACACTGCTAGATCTTACCAAGCTTTCCGCTTTGACCGCTCTGGAGTACCTCGACTTTGCATATAACGAGGTCACTGCCCTGCCAAAATGGAGTGGAAATTCCGCACTGATCTATGTTAACGGCAGTAACAACCTGCTTACCAGCCTCAACAATCTTTCTGTTTGTAGCAGTCTGAATACCGTGCTGATGAGCCACAACAGCATTTCCTCTGTCAGCGCCCTCTCCATCTGCCAGAACCTGGTCCGCGTGGATGTCAGCGGTAACCCGATCAAGGATGTATCTGTTTTGTCTGACAGCGGCGTGATCGTAAATTGGGATCCTGTTTAACGCCTTCCTATCTATCGACAATTGCCCCGAAAATGATTTGCAATCATTTTCGGGGCTTTCGCTTAATAAACCGCTTGACATACCTAGATAATCTAGGTAAGGAGGCATAATCATGAAGATTGAAAAAACATTGCTGTCCGGCAGCACACCTATGCTGGTGCTGTCTCTGCTGAAAGACGGCGATAAGTACGGCTATGAAATGATCGAGGAGCTGGCCAAACGCTCCGACGACACCTTCCAGATGAAGGAGGGCACGCTGTATCCCCTGCTACACAGCCTGGAAAAAGAAAAATATATTCGTTCCTACGCAAAAAACGCGCCTTCCGGCCGGGAACGGAAGTATTATACCCTCACCCGGGATGGCAGGGCACAACTGGAACACAAGGAGCAGGAGTGGCAGCTGTTTTCTCATGCAGTCAACGCCGTTTTGCATTTTGCCGGCGCGTGAGGAAATGCCTATGCATAAAAATCGATTGACTTCCTGGTGTCATGCGGCCACCATTCTGATCCGCTTTGGCCCGGACCGAAAAGCAGTATATAACGAACTGCTGGCCCACTTGGAAGAGCGGCGTGACGCATTCATGGAGCAGGGGCTGAACGAAAGAGAAGCCTCCACAAAAGCCTTGGAAGCTATGGGCGACGCCTACGAGATTGCGCCCCAGCTGGCTGCCATCCACCGTCCCTTCTGGGGATATTTTCTCCGGGTAAGCAGGATCTTTCTGGTGATTTTGCTGGTACTTAGTTTGAAGCCCATATGGGACTATGCCAAGAATCTACACTTTTATGACAAGCCTAATGCGCATACCTTTGACGTTTACGATGCCGCATCCTACGGTGGCGATACCGGCAGGACGCTGCTGCACCTGTCCCAACCGGACGTTTCCTTTTCCTCAGACGGCAGCACTTTTACTCTGACTGACGCGGTTGTTTACACAGAGTATTCCGAGTATTTTGAAAGAGATCGGACCTATCTGTGCGTTTTAATTCGCCAAGAAACCAAGCTTCCCTGGACTGAGCACGACGGATACTTCGGATATTTCTCCGCCACCGGCTGGTTCTGCGCCCGTGATGATTTGGGGAATGTCTATCCAGGAAAAATGGAATACCATCCGTCCGATGCCTTCGCTTTGCAATCTTACGGTGTCCAAAGCGGTTTGTTTGCCTACACTCACCAGTGCACGATCAATGATTTTCCGGTGGAAGCACAGTGGGTGGAAATCTACTATGAACGGGATGGGCGCAGCTATGCCTTGCGTGTTAATCTGACGGGAGGTGGCACAAAATGAAACTGAAAAATCTTATCAGGCGCATCCCCCGGCCGCTGCAGGCCATTGTCTGTACGATTTTGGTGATCGTATTAGCCATCTCCTATTATATCGCTCTCGGTTGCCCCACTTTCACATTTGAGCAGGAATTTCGCCGCGCGGAAAAGGTACATATGGTGGGCCCCAGTACCATTGTGGATACATTGAGCCACAGTGAATATTCAGAATTTGACGGGTTGATCGTCGGAGAAACGGAGAATGGCATCTGCTTCTTCGGAAAATACTACAATTCCTCCTCCGATTATGGCAATCCCTTTGCCAAAGAACGGTATTTGCTGAGTTATATCAGAAAGACCGGTGAGCTTACGATCGTCGCAGTACCCAATGTTTGGGGAATGTTCTGGGGATCTATTGGATTTAAAACCACTCTGCCGGTGTATCTTTTTGCTGAAGAATCGGATGCTGTTCGGGCAGAGGTGGAGGTCATCGTATCCGGCAGCTACTCCTACCGCAATGAAAACGATGAAACAATCCAATGCGACTTTACTCATTCATTCCGTGAGGAAGCTACCCGGTCGGATAACGGTTTTTTCCGATTCACATTCTCAGCCGATCAGGAGGCGGGGCTTAATGCGCTGTACCAACTCTCCGATGATACAGGCGGCGGTCCTTACGCCATTACCTCGCAAACCTCATACCCCGCCACAGTGCGACTTTATAATGAAGCCGGGAACCTGATATCCGAACAGTCCATCATTGTTGGCAACCCCTTCGGCAGCCCGTAAATATGATAAATGCCCTCCGGGAAACTCCCGGAGGGCGAATCTTATGCATTTTCCAAAATCAGCTTCAAAGCTTCTTCTGCCGCCTGACGACGGACGGTGTCCCGGTCGCCGAAAAAGGTAAATTCCCGGGTAATTGTGCCGTTTTTATCGTGATAGCCGATATACACTCTGCCAACCGGATTGCCGAAATCATCGCCTGAAGGGCCTGCCAAGCCGGTGGTGGATACGGTAATGTCTGCGTTGAGTGCCTTTGCCGCACCTTCAGCCATAGCTGCCGCTACCGGCGCTGATACCGCGCCGTATTTATCCAGCATTTCAGCAGACACTTGCAAAAGTTCTGCCTTTACTTCGTTGCAATAGCTGATGATGCCGCCTTTATATACCGCCGAAGCGCCAGGAACGGATGTCAGTGCCGTGCCGATCATACCGCCGGTGCAGCTTTCCGCCGTAGCCAAGGTTCTGCCGCCAAGGATGCGGATAATATCAGATGCTGTCTGCGTCATAATATGCTACCTTGATCCGTTCGATGCTTTCCAATGCTCTTTCAATCAGTGCCTCCCGATTCAGGTTCCGCTCGGCGTGAATCAGCTGACCCAGTGCAGGCTTGGTCTTGGGGTGCTTGGGAGTGAAGACGGTGCAGCAATCTTCATAAGGAAGGATGGAGGTATCCAACGTGCCAATTTTCCGGGCAATGGTAACGATTTCCTCCTTATCCATACCGATCAGCGGCATAAACACGGGAATATCAACCACTGCACCGGTAACTGCCATAGCCTCCATCGTCTGAGATGCAACCTGGCCCAAATTCTCACCGGTGATCAGTGCACCGCAGCCGTCCCGCTTTGCGATCCGCTGGGAAATCTCCATCATAAACCGCCGCATAATGAGGGTGAAGAATTCCTCCGGGCAGTTATCCCGGATAGCTTCCTGAATTTCCGTAAAGGATACCACATTCACCGTCATCCGTCCGCTGAACCGGGTCACAAGCCTTGCTAGTTCGATGACCTTATCCTTGGCAAGCTGAGAGGTATAGGGGTAAGAGAAAAAGTGGACACACTCGATCTCCACACCCCGTTTGGCGATCATATACGCCGCCACAGGCGAGTCGATGCCGCCACTAAGCAGGCACATTGCTCTGCCGCCCACGCCGGTGGGCAGACCGCCGGCACCGGGCTCTGCCGGGCCGTGGACGTAAGCGGCAAGGTCGCGGACTTCCACATAAACCGTATAGGCGGGATGGTGCACATCCACCACCACGCCAGGATGGGCCTCTGCCAGCCGTCCGCCGATCTCCTGTGAGATCTGAATGGAATTCAAGGGGAACTGCTTGTCAGAGCGGCGGGACTCCACCTTAAAGGATGCGGCACAATCCAGATCGTCACCCAAATATTCTTCGATGGCATTAAAAATCGCATCCAGGTTCTTTTCGCAGGGGCGGCATCGGCAAAGGCTCACCACGCCGAAAATACTTCGGCAGGCTTCCCAAGCGCCGTCCACATCGCAGTTTTCATCCATTGGCTCCACGTAAACCGTAGATTGCATCAAATACACGTCGAAATTACCATAGGTTTTCATTCTGCGTCTTACATTTTGCCGCAATCTGGCTTCAAACTGCCGCTTATTGGCACCTTTCAAAACAATTTCGCCCAATTTTAATAAGAAGATTTCTTTCATAATTACCTCTCAATTATCGATTTCCCAAATTTACTGTCCGGTACTGGATTGCTTCCGCGATATGATGGGACAGGATATCCTCGCTGCCCTCCAAGTCAGCAATGGTTCTTGCTACCTTCAAGATCCGGTCATAGCTTCGGGCAGTCAGGCCCATCACATCAAAGGCCTGCTTCATTAGCTCCGCGGACTCCTCATCCAAAGTACAGTATTTACGCATCTCATCAGGATCCATTCGGGCGTTACACATATTACCGTCTTCACCAAAGCGCTGATGCTGACGATTTCTCGCCGCGTCTACCCGGGCCTTGACGGACGCAGAAGGTTCTGCCTCCGCCCGCTTACGCAAATGCTCAAATTCCACCGCCGGCACTTCCACCACAATATCGATGCGGTCCAGCAACGGACCGGAGATACGGCTACGATAGTGCTGCACCGCCATTTCAGAGCAGGTACAGCGACCGGAAGGGTCTCCATACCAACCGCATTTGCAGGGGTTCATCGCACAAACCAGCATAAACTCTGCAGGATAGGTTACCGCACCGGACACCCGGGAGATCGTCACCCGACCGTCTTCCAAGGGCTGGCGCATCATATCCAAAGTATCTTTCCGGAATTCCGGCAGCTCGTCCAAAAACAGCACGCCCTTATGGGCCATAGAGATTTCGCCGGGCTTGGGATTGGTGCCGCCACCGGCAAGACCGGCGTTGGAAATGGTATGGTGAGGACTGCGGAAAGGCCGGGTGGTAACGAGTGGCTCTTTGGCAGTTAACTTGCCCATAACAGAGTAAATTTGGCTGACTTCCAACGATTCTTCCCAGCTCATTCTCGGCAAGATGGATGGCAGCCGCTTACTAAGCATACTCTTACCGGACCCCGGAGGACCCACCAGAAGCACATTATGGGAGCCGGCAGCCGCCACTTCCAGCGCCCGCTTTACATTTTCCTGCCCCAGCACATCCTTGAAATCCAAAAGCTGAGATTCCCCGTTTTCCGGCTCCCATAAAGGTTCCGGCTGCAAGGTTATTTCACCATTGAGCGCGGCGGCAAGCTGCTGGATGCTGTGAATACCGTATACCGCCGGACCTCTGGCGAGAGTTGCCTCCGCGGCGTTTTCCTGTGGAACGAACAGGGCTTTAATTCCCTCTTTCTTTGCCGCCAACGCCATTGGAAGTACGCCGGACACCGGGCGCAGCGTGCCTTCCAGACTCACTTCTCCCAAAAACGCGCTGGTGGAGCGGGGTTTCCGAACAGATCCCGCCGCGCACAGAATGCTTAAAAGGATGGGCAGATCATAATGCGTTCCCGCCTTTTTCAGATTAGCAGGTGCCAAATTAACAGTTATGCGACTGGCAGGAAAGGTCAGACCGGAATTCTTTGCCGCGGCGCGGACACGTTCCCGGGCTTCTTTCACTGCCGCATCGGGAAGACCCACAATATCAAATCCCGGCAGACCGTTGGAAATATAACATTCAGCGACGACACCGCTGCCGCAGATACCGGTGATGCCTAATGTGCGGATGCTGCAGATCATAGTATTCTCCCCTTTTTTCCATTTTCTAACATAATAGCACAAATGGACGAAAAGGACAAGGCTTTTGTGCAGAGTAATTTTATGCACTTTTTACCTCGAAAGTAAGGACTTTTTGGCTTTACAAACGAGGCAGAAAGTGCTATGATATATGGGACGAAATTTGAATACTTTAGGAGGTATTTCATCTTGGCAAGAAAATTCAAGACCATGGACGGCAATACCGCTGCCGCCCACGTCAGCTACGCCTTTACCGAGGTTGCTGGCATCTATCCCATCACCCCCTCCAGCCCTATGGCTGACAATGTGGACCAGTGGTCCGCTGCCGGCCGCAAGAACA
>CAYVSU010000044.1:0-12980 GCA_964454215.1 uncultured Oscillospiraceae bacterium
TATTTCCTACATAGGGGCTTTTTTGTGCTGTCCGCACAAACTGGGGCAGTTCAAAATTTGGGGGCATTTTTTTGTTGCCAAATAGAGAATTATCTGTTAAGATGATCTTGTTATGGAAAAGAGATTACATTTGTATGTCACACGAAAAAATGTGCTGACATGGCTGATGGCGCTGTGCATGGTCGGCTCGGTAGTGGCCCGCATTGCGGTTCCGGTTTTGAAAGGGTACTGGGATACGCTGGAAGTGTGGAGCCAAATCGTTCTGCCGGTTGCGGCCACCCTGCTTTTTGTGCTCATCGTTTTATTTAACGGAAAGGAGATGTTTTACAAGACAGCCATTCCTGTGATTATGATGGCGATCTATTACGCTGTCCAGCCGCACGTGCTGTTGGGAAACAGCACTTTCACCTTGGGACTTTTTTACACCAGCTTGGTCTTCTACTGCCTGCTGTATATCATTCTTTCCTGCGGCAAGCTGCAGTTCCCCTGGATGTTGAGCCTCTTGATGATTATCCCGCTGGTGGCTATCGGTCACTTTATGCTGGAAGGTTTCCAGACCGGCGGTGTAGCCCGACTTGTTCTGTGGACATTGCTGCCGGATGCGCTGCTGTTTATTGGTTGCCTGCTGATGTGCTTTGCCATCCGGGTCCATCCCCGGGACGAATATCATCCCACCTGGGGCGACCGGAATGACGGCCGTCGGGTCCGCTCTTTGGATCCTATGACCCAGATCGGTGCTTACTTCCAGGTAGACCGCACTTCCTGTATGGTGGATTTCCAGGAAGCCATTGAGATCACCAACGCAGAGCGGTATATCCGTCAAAAACGCAGGGAAGGCCTGACTGACTTTGGTATCAACCATGTGTTGCTTGCTGCCTATGTCCGCTGTGTGGCAAAGTACCCCCAGATCAACCGGTTCATTTCCGGTCAAAAGATCTTCTCCCGCGGCAGCGATATCATTTACAATATGACCATCAAAAAGCAGATGACTCTTGAATCTCCGGACGAAGTAATCAAGGTTCATCTGAATCCCGCTGACACTGCAGAGGAAGTTTACCGGAAGATGAACGCCGAAGTGGAGCGGGTCAAGCAACCTACGCAGGGTGAGGAATCCAATTTCGACAGTACGGTTACGATCTTCTCCTTGATTCCCGGTCTGCTGCTAAAGTTTGCAATCTGGCTGCTGAAGCTGCTGGATTATTTTGGTCTGCTTCCCAAATTCCTTCTGGAAGTCAGTCCTTTCCACGGTTCTATTTATTTCACTTCTCTGGGTAGTTTGGGTCTGAATCCTGTATACCATCATCTGTATGATTTTGGCAATGTCTCCATTTTCGGTGCTTTCGGCAAGAAGCGCAGAGCTTTGGAAGTTCAGGAGGATGGCAGTGTAGTCCAAAAGAAGTATGTGGATATGAAGTTTGTGGTAGATGAGCGAATCGTAGACGGCTACAGCTATGCTGCCTTCTTTAAGTACTACCGCCGTCTGCTGCAAAATCCGCAGGTTTTGGACGAGCGTCCCGACGTGATCAATCAGGATATCTACTGATCTATGAAAGAACAAATACTTAACCTTCTGCCAGGGGATCACCCCTGGCAGAATCAAATTTACTGGTACGATTCCACGGATTCTACCAACAATTTAGCCAAGGTTGCTGCTCAAACCGGTGCGCCCCATGGCACCGTCATTTTTGCTGACCACCAGACCGGCGGTCGGGGCAGAATGGGACGGCGATTTCACTCCCCCGCCGGCTGTGGAATTTATATGAGCCTTCTCCTGCGACCCAACTGCCCGGCAACCGAACTGATGCATCTGACCTGCGCTGCGGCGGTAACGGCCTGTGATGCAGTGGAGGTCGCCACAGGCATGCGTCCCGGTATCAAGTGGACAAACGATCTGGTGCATAACCGGCGAAAACTGGGCGGCATTCTGACGGAACTTTCTGTTGATGCAAGCACAGGAAACGTGGAATACGCCATTATTGGCATCGGCATCAACTGTTGTCAAACCTCTGTGGATTTTCCGGAAGAGATCCGCAGCTTTGCCGGCTCGCTTACAATGGTCACCGGAAAAATGACGAACCGGGCAAAATTGGCAGCTGCGCTGATTTGTGCCTTTTCTTCCCTCCGTCTTTCTGAAAAAAGCAGGATTCTGGAAACATATCGCCGGGATTGTGTTACCATCGGCAAGGAAATCTCCCTTGTGCAGGGAGACGATTTGCGCCACGGTCACGCGTTCGGCGTTGATAACAGCGGTGCGCTGCTGGTCCGTTTTCCGGATGGCCATACGGAGGCCGTTCATTCCGGAGAAGTCAGTGTCCGCGGAATGTACGGTTACCTATAATTTACAAAAAGTTCTAATTTTCCGGTTGCAATTTCCTTTGCCATTGGTTATACTGAAAGTACAGTAAAATAAAAGAACGGAGGCTCTTTATATGAAGACTTGGAGTATTGTTGTTAAGATCGGCGTTGCGCTGCTGGCAGTTGCCGGTGCTGTGGTAGTTGTTGCCAGGTACGGTGATAAGATCGTTGCCTGGGCAAAGAACTTGGTTCGGAAAGCTCCCTGTTGCGAAGGTGAGTGCGGTTGCGAGTATGATTGTGACGGCGAGTGCACCTGCGAAGGCGATTGCGACGAAAATTGCCCCTGCGAGTGCGAATGCGCTGAGGAAGTCGCCGAAGAAGCTGCTGAAGAAGTTTCTGAAGAAGTCGCAGAAGGGGCTCCCGCTGAAGAAGCTGTCGCTGAAGAGGCTGATTTCGAAGGTTAATCATATACAAAAAGCTCCGGGATGGTTCGCCATCCCGGAGCTTTTTTATCTTTTGATAATTATTTATAATTAGTGTCCCAAATGCGCCCTCTAAAACGTTATATAAATAAAAGTAATTAAAGCAGAATTTGCTAAAGATTCTTGTCGAAAGTGCGTATATGTAAGTAGACGAGTAAGCAAGAATGCAGAAAGGATGATATCCGATGGTTCCGATGCTTTTGGGCGGGTTGTGCCGCCGAATATAATGCACAACTTATATTGACGCAGATAGAATACTGTTGTAAAATATAGATAAGGAATCGCGTCTGCCTTATCTCCGTTACAAAGGAGGTAACGCTATGAAGAAATTGATTGCATTAACCCTTGCCCTTGTTCTGTTTTTCTCCACAAACGCTTTATCACTTCGAGCCACTGCAGCAAATACCTATTCGATCGACACGCCCTATACTTACCCCATTGTCCCCGGAACGGACGCATGGGAGGCGTTGGAAACACGCATTGATATGGCAGAAGCTTGTATGATACCAGAGGATATCCTTTCAGAAATGACAACGAACGCACTATTAGAAACTATATTAGACTACCCGTTACTTATAGATATTATTGCATACAATTCTCCCGATGTCGGAGTTAGTGTTATTCGCAATTCTTTTAATGGTTTGGAAGAATTGTTACTACGAGAAGATTTTTCGCTGATCCTTAATAGTTTTTCTCTTGAGAATTCCTCCATTGCAAACGCCACTGACTCTTACAAAATAACAGTCGCTGAATTTGTGTTGAATATATTTAAGCAAATGGTATATGGCGCGTCTCCCTCTGTCAGATTCATTGATGATATTCCAACACCTGAACTGCATGCATTGCGCACTCCAAGAGGCTCTGCCGTACCTGCATATTATAAAAGTACATTCTATTATGTTATGACCGTAGATCCAACGCGTGGTGACGCAGCCACAATAATACGAGAAAAAATCTCAGATTTTGAATCTGGATATGCCCGTACATACCCATCGGCTGTTAAAGTAGCTGGTGCACACCCCGAGTATAACTGCCATTCGTATGCCTTGTATGGCAACGGTTCTGCCAATTCTTATTGGATAAATAACCCCTACTTATACTACACAGATGGTAGTTTAACGCAAGCCACAGCAACCAACCATCGTTTTGTCCTATATTCCAATCCAGAAATGGATGTAGATAATGCTTATCGTTATATTCATACTGCCGTCTACCTTGACAGCACATATTACCAATCAAAATGGGGCTTTATGGGTGTTTATAAGCACACACTCACCGCTAACCCTTATAGTGTTTTTGATAATAACTATAACGACACTACTGATTCGGATATTTCGTATTGGAATTGGGCTTCGTAATTTATAAAACACTTAAGGAGTGTTATTGCAATAAATAGGAGGAACGCAAAAATGAAACGGTTTACTATCTTATTATTGGTTTTGAGCCTGTTCTGCTCCCTTTTTGTGGCAGGCTGCGCCAAAAAGGAAGAACCCAAAGTAACAACCGCTCTGGCCGTGACCACTGCGCCTCCGGAAACGACCGAACCTCCCGCAACCACCCACCCGCCGGAAACGACCGGTTATGTGGGAACGGTCTACCACCAGCCAAAAGCTGACCGCATCGTGCCGGAAGAAATCACGCTTGATCCCGCTGTTTACTACATCACCACCCCCTGGTGCTACCCGGACACCAGCAGCATGACCCAGGAAGAAAAGGATCAGATGGTAAAAGATCGCGCTGAGCAGGTCGCCCATATGACCACAGAAACATTGCTGGACTCCGTTCTGCAGTATCCCAGACTAGGCAATTATTTGGCCAGTTCGCACATTTCCGTTCTGGGCTATATGGCCGCCAGCGGTATCCCCTTTTTGAAGGACCTTCTGCAGCGGGAGGACTTGGAATGGGTGATGTACAATTATCCGGCAGAAAAACTGGATAGCGCTGAAAAGGATATGGTTTTCAGTAAGATCAAAGCATATGTTATGGGAGCAGAATATTTGTATGATGCTAATATTCCTCCCGTTTCATTTTCGTACAGATGGTAAACAACAGGCGGGTACGATCCACGGATCGTACCCGCCTTTTCTCTTTACAGGGGTCTGATATTCCAGGAATCTACACGCCAATAGCCGTCCCGGAACTCAAAAACGGAAACGCCGCCATTGTGGCAGGGCACTGTGGGCTTGTTGTGATAAAATCCGGTAATCACATCCATCACTGCGTGAATATATACCGCGTGACCAAATACCGCCACCTTTTCATAGGAGGAATTCTCCATCATTCTGAGAAATTCCTTCACACGGTTGCACAGCATCTCGTTATTTTCGCCGCCGTAAGGCAGGAAGTTGTTCGTTTTCTTATTCTCCACATAGGGCTGACCGTACTCGGCAAAGCAGTCATCAATGTAGCGTCCCATCAGGTTGCCCACATTGATCTCTCGCAGTATTTCCAATTGTTCAAATTCCACACCAGGCAAAGCAATCTGGCAGGTCTGAATAGCGCGCTTTAAGTCGCTGGTATAAACTTTGTCAAAGGGAATTTCTTTAATCAGCGTTCCTGCCATTTTGGCATCTGCCTCTCCCTTTTCCGTCAGCGGCACTTGCAGCTGTGTACTATGCAGTCGGATTGCGTTGCCAAGGCTTTCTCCGTGCCGAACAAAATACAGTTTCATAAGCTTACACCCCCACAAGAATCTCTATCAGCATTTTCACGCACTTTTCCATATCTTCCACCGGGATATACTCAAACCGGCCGTGGTAATTTTCGCCACCGGTGCAGAGGTTGGGGCAAGGCAACCCCTCATAAGAAAGGCGGGCGCCGTCAGTGCCGCCCCGGATAGGCACTTCCACCGGCTCCATTCCGGCTTTGCGCATAGCATCTTTTGCCTTTTCCACAATATGGATCACCGGCTCAATGTGCTGGCGCATATTAAAATAGCTGTCTTTCATAGTCAGCACGCAGGTTCCACTCCCGTATTTTGCGTTTATGAATTCTGCCGCAACAGCCATCATTTCCTTTTTTCGCAGGAACTTTTCCATATCGTGATCCCGGATAATATATCGCAGAGTGGATTTTTCCACTTCGCCCTGCATATCCGTCAGATGGATGAAGCCCTCGAAACCTTCCGTATGTTCCGGCTTTTGAGCCGCGGGCAGCAAACTTTGGAATTCCATTGCGATGTACTGAGAATTGATCATCTTATCCTTGGCAGAGCCGGGATGAATGTTTAAGCCATAAAAATCCACTTGGGCACCGGCAGCATTAAAATTCTCATACTCGATCTCACCGATGGCGCCACCGTCAGCAGTATACGCATAGTCTGCGCCAAAGCCTTTGACATCAAACAGATCTGCGCCCCTACCAATCTCCTCGTCGGGCGTAAATCCGATCTTTAAGGTTGCGTGGTTAACCTTTGCGGTCAGCAAGAATTCCGCAGCAGACAAAATTTCAGCAATACCCGCTTTGTCATCTGCACCCAAAAGGGTAGTACCGTCTGTGACGATGAGGTGCTTTCCACGGTGATTTTTAAGAGAAGGATAGTCGCTTTCCCGGAGAAAGATAGCTTTTTCTTCGTTCAGACACACATCGCCTCCATCGTAGGCAACGATCTTTGCCTTTACGCTTTCGCCGGAAGCATCGGGGGAAGTGTCCATATGGGCAATCAAACCAATGGTAGGTAATTGGGGGTCACCGGGAACAGTGCCATAGACATAGCCGTTTTCATCCATAAAGGCATCCCGAATGCCCATTTGCTGCATTTCAGCCACCAGTGCAGCGCCCAAAAGCTTTTGCCTAGCAGTGGAAGGGCAGGTTGGGGAGAATTCATCGGATTTTGTATCAAAAGCTACATATTTCAAAAATCTTTCTGTTACGGATGCCATATCTCGTCTCCTTTCGGGAAAAAGAGCCGCCGCTTGCTGCGGCGGCTCTCACTGTTTTACAATTAACCTTTGACAAGCTCAGCAGTATCCTGGGCGATCATCAGTTCTTCATTGGTGGGGATGACCCAAACCTGCACCTTGGAATTGGGAGTGGAGATACACAGCTCGCTGCCCCGCTTCTTGTTCAGTTCGGGATCGATCTCAACACCCAGGTAACCCAGGTAGCTGCAAACACAGTCGCGCACACCACCGTCATTTTCACCAACACCGGCAGTAAAGGTCAAAACATCCAGACCATTCAGCGCTGCTGCGTAAGAACCAATATACTTAGCAACCTCATAGCAGAACTTTTCGCGGGCCAGTGCGCAATCCTCGTTACCATTCTTGGCGCCGTTCTCCAGATCGCGGAAGTCAGAAGACAGACCAGAGATACCCTGCATACCGGACTTCTTGTTTAGAATGTTCAGCGCAGCATTGACATCCATACCGTACTTATTGCAGATGAACTGCACCACACCGGCATCGATATCACCGGAGCGAGTACCCATAGGAACGCCGGCCAGAGGTGTCAGGCCCATAGAGGTATCCTGGCACTTGCCGTCTTTAATAGCAGCCAGAGAAGAACCATTGCCCAGGTGGCAGTTGATCATCTTGAACTCATTCTTGCCGGTCAGCGCAGCGGCGCGGCGGGCAACATACTTGTGGGAGGTGCCGTGGAAACCGTAGCGGCGCAGGGCGTCCTTCTCATAGTACTCAGTGGGGATCGCATAACGGTAGGCCTTGGGAGGCATAGTCATGTGGAAAGCCGTGTCGAACACAGCAACCTGGGGAGTCTTTGGCATAATTGCCTGGCAGGCACTGATACCCAGCAGGTTAGCGGGGTTATGCAGAGGGCCCAGAGGGATGCACTCTTCAATAGCCTTGATCACAGACTCGTCAATGATGCAGGAATCGGAGAACTTGTTGCCGCCGTGAACAACGCGGTGTCCGACAGCATCGATCTCATCGGTGGACTTGATGACACCGTGCTCAGCATCAACCAAAATCTCCAGAACAGACTGGATGGCCTCAGAGTGACTGGGCATAGGGATGTCCTTTTCAACCTTCTTGTCGCCCACCTTGTGGGTCAGTCTGCCGTCGATGCCAATACGCTCGCACAGACCCTTTGCGGATACATCGCCGGTCTCGGGGTTCATCAGCTGATACTTAAGGCTGGAGCTGCCGGCATTGATAACCAGAACATTCATTTGGAATTGCCTCCTAATATAAAAAATATTTTCTTTTTTCACAATTTATGGTATGATAGCCACAACCTAGTCTATTCTAACGCATTCTTGCCCGTTTCTCAACCCCTGTTTTTGAAAATTTTAGCATAAGGAGGGAAAATTTTGAAAATCATTGGCATTATCTGTGAGTATAACCCCTTTCATTTGGGTCATAAAAAACAGCTCAGCGCCATTCGGAGCCAATTTGGCGGTGACTGCGGCATCGTATGCCTGATGAGCGGCAACTTTGTGCAGCGAGGCGCACCGGCGGTCTTCGATAAATCCCTTCGGGCACAAGCAGCTGTTTTATGCGGTGCTGACCTTGTGCTGGAATTGCCAACAAACTATGCGCTGTCTTCTGCAGAAGGCTTTGCCGCCGGTGGCGTGGCGATTCTTTCTAAAATTTGTGACACACTTTGCTTCGGTACGGAAAGCGGCCGGAAGGACACCCTACTGGCAACAGCCAGCGCCCTTTTGGATCCGGATTTTTCCCTTGCCCTGCGGACAGCGCTGGATACTGGGGCATCCTTCCCCGCCGCCCGGTGCACAGCACTGGAAAAGATGGACTGCAGCGCATCACTGCTGAAAAACCCCAACGACATTTTGGCTGTAGAATACTGCAAAGCGATCTTATCCCAAAATTGCGCTTTGGATATTTTCCCCATTTACCGAGGCGGCAATTATCACGATACGAAAGCGGATACCGAGAACCCCTCCGCCACCGCCATTCGTAAAATGATTATGGATGCCTACGATTGGAAATCCTGTGTTCCTCAGGACCTTCACCGTCTTTATGAAAACGCAGAAGCCCATACTTTGGCCGCCGGTGAACGGGCAATCCTCTATCGGCTGCGAAGTATGACGGACAAAGAATTTGAGGCACTTCCTTACGGCTCTGAGGGACTTTGGCGCAAGCTGATGCACGAAAGCCGCAGCCGCGCTACCCTGGAAGAAATTCTGGAGGGTACGAAATCCAAGCGCTATACACGTTCCCGACTGGACCGGATGGTGATGTGCGCTTACCTGGGGATCACAAAGGAATTGCTTGAGGCCTCTGCCCCCTATACCCGTGTTCTTGCTTTTAATGATACCGGCAAAGCCATTCTTAAATCGGCCAAAGAGCATATCAATCTTTTGCATACCGGGCAGCGCAGCGAAGATCCTTACTGGCATTGGGAGCAAAAATGGGACGACCTTTACGGTTTATTCTCTGTTGGAGCGCCCGACTCCTCCGGGAAAGAACAAAATCGCAGAGTTTATATTTCTGGATCATACAAGACCGTCAGTCCTTAGGCTGACGGTCTTTTCCTTTAATTATACTTTTCCGTCAAAGCGGATTACCGTAGGATAGCTTTTCCCCATTGCTGCCAGCCCCCGGTCGATCTCTGCTTTCCAATCTCTGTGTCTGCAGTCCAGACCGTAAGGAACCGCCAGATCGAATACCAGCTTTGTCTGCTTTGCGCCCCGAACCAAACGAAAATCGTGGACAGAAAGCGTTGGTTCAATGGCTTTTACGATATTTTCCACAACGCCCCGCATTTCACTCCACTCGCCATCAGAGAGCACCACAGGATCATAGTGGATCACCAGCTTCACATTCAATTCGCGAAGTGCGTCGCACTCAATATCGTCAATAATGTCGTGGCAGTAAAGAGGATCCGTTTCCGCATTCAGCTCCGCGTGGACCGAGGCATAACATTGCCCCGGACCGTAATCGTGAACCAGAAGATCGTGGATACCCAGAACCTGCTGGTGGGACAACACCAGCTCTGATAGCTTCGCCACCAGTTCCCTGTCCGCCTGCTTTCCCAGAAGCGGAGAAATCGTCTCCCGGGCGATCTTGATACCGGACCAAAGGATCAGCAACGCGATCAGCAGGCCCAGCCAGCCATCGATATTCACATCGAAAAAGTTGCCAATCAGGCAAGCCACCAGAACACCGGTAGTTGCAATGCAGTCATTGCAGCAATCCACAGCAGTGGCCTGCAGTGCCCCGGAATGGATATATTTCCCTAACTTTGCGTAAAATCTGCTCATCCACAACTTAAGTCCAATGGAACACAGCAAAACGATCAGCGTCGCCGTAGAGAAAGCGGGCATCTGGGGCCTCACGATCTTTTCTATGGCAGTCTTTGCCAACTCCACGCCAATAAACAAAACCAGGACCGACACTACCAACGCAGAAAGGTACTCATATCGGGCGTGACCGTAAGGATGGTCCGCATCTGCCGGTCGTTTTGCAAGACGAAATCCCAGCAGCGTCACCACAGAGGATGCCGCATCTGCCAGATTGTTCATTGCGTCTGCCATAATAGACACCGCTCCTGTCAGCCACCCGATAATCAGTTTTCCGACAAACAGCAACACATTGCAGACAATGCCGGTAATGCCCGCCAGAGAACCGACCTGAGACCGCATCTCCGGATCCTCAGGATTTTGACTTCCCCGGACAAACCGTTTCAGCAATAATTTTGTCATCATTCTTCCTCTTTTTCTGTTCGGCGAAACAGGGTGATTTCTCCAGCCTTTACACGGCGGACAAAATCTTTCTCATCTCGCAGCGGCGTTTCAAATTCCAAGCCGGCAAAATTTTTTTGCTTTCCTGCCAAGTGATTATCCGATCCCGCAAAAGGCAGCAGCCCATAGTTTTTCGCGTATTCCTCTGCCATCCGGTTTTCAAATGCCGTACGGTTAGCGTTATCCGTTTCCACACCGTGCACGTGCCGGGGATACAGGCGGAGATGGTCGATATAGTAAGCTTCCCGGAACGGATGCGCCTGAATGATCAACCCACCGGCTTCCCGCATTAGCGTCAATTCCTCTGACTTCTGCATATCCATAATTTCCGGATGGGACAAAAACCAGCTTTCATCCAGTCCATAGATCAAAAAATCTGTCCCATAAAAACTTAGCTCCACACCACAGAGCACCTGCAGGCCGATCTGCCGACCAATTTCCTTGCCCACTTCATAGTCAGAAAAATAGAAGCGGATCTGTTCTTCATAGGGCAAAGAACGATCGACATCAATATTACCGTCCAAAAAATGATTGGTGATGAACACACCGGCATAGCCCATTTCCTTGTAGGCTTTCAAATTTTCCTCTACGCTGGCCTTAGCGCACTTGCTGACGGGCAAGGTATGCAGATGGGTTTCGTAACGATACATAAACAGCACCTCTTTCTTCCGGCTATTGTATCACCAACTGCAAAGAAATGCAACCAGGCACAACAATGCTCCTGTTTTTGCAAAATATGCAAAATTGCATTGAATTTGCCATCTTTTCAATGTATAATTGGTTCCATAAGATACATAAGGAGTAGGTATAAATGAAAAAAATCTGCCTTCTGCTGGCACTGCTTCTGCTACTGATTTTGCCGGCCTGTAAAAACGCAAATACCGTCGAATCCAATCAGCCTTGCGTCACCCATACCGACTTGGACGATAACGGTCTGTGCGATTTGTGCAGCACCACTGTCATCGTCAGTTTTGATATCTACGCCATTAACGACCTTCACGGCAAACTGGCCGATGCCGATACACACCCCGGTGTGGACGAAATGACCACCTACTTAAAGAACGCCCGGGAAACGCAGGACAATGTGATCATTCTGTCTGTCGGCGATATGTGGCAGGGCAGCTCTGAATCCAACCTGACAAAGGGCTTCTTCACCACCGAGTGGATGAACGATTTGGACTTTGCTGCAATGACCCTCGGCAATCACGAATACGATTGGGGCGAAGACCCCATCACAGAAAATGCCGCCATCGCAGAATTTCCGTTCCTTGCCATTAATATTTACGATGCACAGACCGATAGCCGGGTGGAATACTGTCAACCCTCCGTAGTGGTCGAGGCAGACGGCGTTCAGATCGGCATCATCGGTGCCATTGGCGATTGCTACTCCTCCATTTCTTCCGATAAAGTTGCAGATGTGTATTTCAAAACCGGCAGCCAGCTGACGCAGCTTGTGAAGGATGAGTCTGACCGTCTGCGAAGCTTGGGCGTAGACTTTATCATCTATGTCCTTCACGACGGACTTGGCAGCAGCAGCGGCAATACAATTACCCCCGTTACATCCAGTAAGCTATCCTCCTATTATGATTATTCCCTGTCGAACGGTTATGTGGATCTGGTTTTTGAGGGGCATACTCATCAAAACTATCTTTTGCTGGATGAGTACGGTGTGTTTCATCTGCAAAACGGCGGCGATAATAAAAAAGGGATTATGCACGCCAGTATCACCATTAACGTTGCTAACAGTAACACAGAGGTCACAGGCGCGCAACTGGTATCCTCCAGCACCTACACCGGTTTGGCAGACGATCCCATTGTGGAAAACCTTTTAAATAAGTACCAGGATCAGATCGGCTTCGCCAATCAAGTCCTCGGCTACAACGCTACCCGGCGGAGCGGAGATGTTATGCGGCAGCTAGCTGCCGATCTTTACTATTCCTTCGCTATGGAGCAATGGGGCGAAGAATACGACATTGCTTTGGCTGGCGGTTTCTTCACCGTGCGGTCACCGGGTTATTTGGATTCAGGTAATGTAACTTATGCAGACCTGCAGACGCTGTTTCCCTTTGACAACAACCTTGTCCTGTGCAAAGTTCAGGGCAGAGATTTGAAATCCAAGTTCTTTGAATCCAGCAACAGTAATTATTTTATCAGTTACGGCGATTATGGCAGTTTCCTGCGCAACAATATTGATCTCAACGCCTATTATTACATTGTAACTGACACTTATACCTCCACCTACGCTCCCAACCGGCTGGAGGAAGTGGCCCGGTTGGACGAGGAACTGTTTGCCCGGGACCTTTTGGCTCAGTATATTTCTTCCGGTGGTCTGCAATAATACGAACCTCCAAAAAAATGATCAGGATACCGCCGATTCACCTATTTTCGGCGGTATCTTTTTCATAAAAAGAGCCAAAAATCCACTTGACAGAACGCATCGCAAATGATACAATACCGCTTGTGATGGTGCCACGGCACCTGTGACTTATGGGCCCTTAGCTCAGTTGGTTAGAGCCTCCGGCTCATAACCGGATAGTCCC
>CAYVSU010000045.1:0-12951 GCA_964454215.1 uncultured Oscillospiraceae bacterium
GGAGGCGAAGTAATATGGCAGATGTAGTAAAAATCGCTACCCGTGATTCCTACGGCAAAGCTCTGGTAGAGTTGGGCAATGCCCACGACAATGTGATCGTTTTCGACGCCGATCTGGCGGGTGCAACCAAAACCGGTACATTCCAGAAAGCTTTCCCCGGCCGTCACTATGACTGCGGCATCGCCGAGGGCAATATGGTCGTCGCCGCCGCCGGCGCAGCAACTATGGGTCTGGTTCCTTTTGCCAGCTCCTTCGCAATGTTTGCTGCCGGTCGGGCTTTCGAGCAGGTCCGCAACTCCATCGGCTATCCGCATCTGAATGTGAAGATCGGCGCTACCCACGGCGGTATCTCCGTTGGTGAGGACGGTGCTTCCCATCAGTGCTGTGAAGATTTCGCCCTGATGCGCTCCATTCCCGGTATGGTGGTTATGAGCCCCGCGGACGATGTGGAAGCAAGAGCAATGGTCAAGGCCGCTTACGAGCATAACGGTCCCGTTTATATGCGCTTTGGCAGAGCCGCTGTGCCTGTGATCCACGAAGAGGGCACGCCCTTCGTCATCGGAAAGGGCGAAGTGCTGCGTGACGGCACCGATGTGGCTATCATCGCCAATGGCCTGCTGACCTACGAAGCCGTTGTCGCTGCCGAGGAACTGGCCAAGGACGGCATCAGCGCTATGGTCATTAATATGGCCACCATCAAGCCTTTGGACGAAGAACTGGTTCTGGCTGCTGCCAAGAAGTGCGGCAAGGTCATCACCGCAGAGGAGCACTCCATCATCGGCGGTCTGGGCGAGGCCGTTTGCAGCCTGCTCAGCGAAAAGCTGCCCACTCCCGTCAAGCGCATCGGTGTTAACGACGAGTTCGGTCACTCCGGTCCTGCCGGCGCACTGCTGAAGGCCTTTGGCCTTTCCTCCGAGCATATCGTGGAAGTGGCAAAGGAATTCTGTAAGTAAAACCCATATCTGTCTGCCGCCTGCGGAAAAACCGCAGGCGGTATTTTTTGCAAGAGTCCTCCTGGTTGCATAAAGAGAAGCAACCGCTCCCGGTTTGCTGTGCAAGGTTGAAAGGGGGCAACCGATTATGATTGTCAAACACAGATTGAATTTGGATCTTACCAAACGAGGCGTGGCACAGCGGATCGATGCTGTGCAAAACGACTGCTACAGTCGGCAACTGGAGCTGCACCTGCATACCAACGGCATAACCTTCTCTCCGCCGGAAGACTGCACCGTTTTGGTGCGCTACAAAAAGCCCGACGGCACCGGCGGTGCCTACGACACCCTGCCCGATGGCGCCTGCGCCTGGGAAATCGCCGACGGTTCCGTAACCGTAGCGTTGGCGCCGCAGGTGTGTACTGTAGCGGGCACTGTGGAGCTGGCGGTATCGCTGATGCAGGAAAACGCGGAGATCAGCACATTTGCGGTGCTGGTGGATGTACAGGAAGCGCCCGGCGGTACGGAAACCAGCCGGGAATATGTAAATATCAAAGCATTTCTTCCCCAGCCGGAAAATGTTACCGTGGGGCAGTACCTGATGGTCACCGGCGTGGACGATAACGGCAATGCCACAGTGATCGGCTCCAGTGCCGTGGGAAAAAGCGCATACGCCTACGCCAAAGAAGGGGGTTATCCCGGAACAGAAGCTGAATTTGCCGCTAAATTGGCCTACGACTATGCAGACGACATCCAGGCAGTGGCAAAAAAACTGACGCCTCGCAACCTTCTGGATAACAGTGATTTCACCGATCCAGTGAACCAACGGGGGCAAACGAGCTATAGCGGTGCAGCGCAGTACACCATCGACCGATGGAGAACCTGGGACGACAGTATATCGGTTAATATTACTTCCGGCGGTATTGCGATAACAAATGCGGCAGCCTCCGCGCAGCAGTTTGTGCAATATCAGGATGAACACACTACCAGCCTGCTGACCGGCAAAAGCCTGACCTTTGCCTGCGCAATGGCAAACGGTGAAATTTATACTGTCACAGGCACAGGCGGCAGTACGGCAAACAATTCTGCTGCAATGTCTTCTGCTGCGGGTTGTTTTCTGCAGCTCTCCACCGGCAATGGCGGTTTGCTTGCAACGCAGATCTTTGTTCCTGCCGGCTCCACAACCAATACGATTGCCTGGGCCGCCCTTTATGAGGGTGAATACACCGCGGATACATTGCCAGCATACCAGGCAAAGGGATATGCTTTGGAGCTAACAGAGTGTCAAAGATATTATTACAGGATTCCGAAAGGTGTCGTTACGGGATATATAACGACCAACGCCACTGAGTTTTATTCCGATACAATCGAACAGATTGTGAAGATGCGAACCACTCCGACTGCCGCATTAAGCGGAACTATGATTATGAGAACGGTCAGCGGATATTCCACAGCCACAGGTTTTACCACCGGAAGCGGTGGTAATGTAAGCTTATTGTCCAGCGTT
Organism: uncultured Oscillospiraceae bacterium; assembly: GCA_964454215.1. Taxonomy (GTDB): domain Bacteria; phylum Bacillota; class Clostridia; order Oscillospirales; family Oscillospiraceae; genus Faecousia. The sequence continues at coordinate 2,440 of CAYVSU010000045.1, forward strand.
GCCGTGTCAACCTTAAACGATTTGAAAATTGTTTTTGCAGACGCTGCCTCCAGCGTGAATAACTCACCTTGTGCTATATCTTTTAACAATCCGATCGAACTTTCAGCGGATCTGTAAGGCAGAAGAACCTGTCTCCGTAAAGCAAAATACCGAAGACCCGGAAGCAATTGCTTCCGGGTCTTTGCATTATTGGGAGGTATTTCCGCAGCCGCAGTTACCGCTGCAGCCGCTGCATCCGCCGCTGCAGCTTCCGCTGTCCGGGCAGCCAATGCATTTTTTGCCGCTTTTTTTAGATTTAATGATGTAAAAAATTGCAAAGCCGACAATAGCGGCGATCACCGCCACGATGATAACATTTTCAAATTCCATAGTTTATTTCTTTCCGCTCAGTGCATATTCTGCCTGCAGACTCTTGTTGGTCTTGGCAATCAGCACTCCCACTACAGCAACCATAATCGCCACAGCGATACCGCCGCAAATGGCGCCGCCAATATGGAGGGCGGAAGCGTCGGTGATCAGGGTGCCGATGGTGTAGACCAAATAGCCAATGGTGAAGCCCACGCCCAGCTGCAGCGCGATACCGCCCCACAGCCACTTTTTGTTTTTCATCTCCGCGTTCATTGCGCCAATGGCAGCGAAGCAGGGGGGCGTGAACAGGTTAAACATCATATACGCCAGGGCGGCCACCTTGGTCAGACCTACCATAGCTGCCACGACCTCGTTGCCGCTTTCCATTTCCAAGTCATCGTTAATGGCGAATGCGTAGCACACAGCCAGAGTTCCAACCACATTTTCCTTGGCGATAAAGCCGGTAACAGCGGCGGCAGCCAGCTGCCACGCGTGGTAGCCCACGATGGGGATCAGCACATAAGCGAAGGGGTTGGCGATGGTTGCCAGGATGGAGTTGTCAGCACCCTCTTCCACAACGGCGAAGCTGCAATCGAAGGTCTGCATCACGTGAACAACGAAGTTACACAGCAGGATGATGGTGCCTGCCTTGACGATGTACGCCCAACCCCGGCTGCACATAGAGATCACGGCCCGCTTCAGGGAGGGGAGCTTATACTCCGGCAGTTCCATAATGAAGAAGGACTTGCGGTTCTTGTGGCCTGCGATCTTATTGACCAACAGGGCGCACAGCAGGATCAGCACAATACCTACGAAATACATCATCGTTCCCACCCAGCCGGCTTCGGGGAAGAACGCGCCGACAAACAGGGCAATGACAGGCAGCTTTGCGCCGCAGGGCATAAAGGGAGTCAGCATAGCGGTGGCATTGCGCTCACGCTCGTTGCGGATGGTACGGGCAGCCATAACGCCGGGGATGGCGCAGCCGGTGCCGATAACGAAGGGGATGACGGACTTGCCGCTAAGGCCCACCTTCTTGAAGATGGGGTCCAGGACTACGGTGGCACGGGCCATATAGCCGCAGTCTTCCAGCAGGGCAATCAGGAAGTACATAACCATAACCAATGGCAGGAAGCCAATAACAGCGCTGAAGCCGCCGATGATACCGTCAACCAGCAGGGATGCCAGCAGGGGGTTGGCATTTTCCAGAGAGCCAGCGACCCACTCACCGAACATATCAATGTAGCCACACATCCAGTCGGCGATCAAAGGACCGATCCAAGCCTGGGAGATCTGGAACACCAAGAACATAACACCTGCAAACAAGATAAGGCCGGCAATGGGATTTGTCAGCACAGCATCGATGGCATCCTGGGAATTCTTATCCTTGGTCAGGACCTTGCGGGACTCCACCTTGCTGACGATCCGGTTCACAAACTCAAAACGCTTGCGGTCAGCAGCTTCCACTTCCTTTTTATCGGTCAGGTCCACATAGCCCTGATCATAAGGAGCCTTCTGATCTGTACCGGCGGCGGCAAGCGCGGCCTGCACAGCCTCTGCCAGGCCTTCGTGGCCGGAGGAGGTAGAAACCGTCTCCACTACCGGGCAGCCCAGCTTTTCGGCCAGCGCCTTGGTATCGATCACAGTTTCCTTCTTCTTGTTTACGTCCGCCTTGTTCAGCGCAACCACAACCGGAACACCCAGTTCCAGCAGCTGCGTGGTGAAGAACAGGCTGCGGCTCAGGTTGGTCGCATCCACGATGTTGATGATAGCATCGGGATTCTCGTGCTTAACGTAGGAGCTGGTGATGCTCTCTTCGGAAGTGAAGGGAGACATAGAGTAAGCACCGGGAAGGTCCACGGCGATCACTTCCGCACCACCGGTGTAGGCCTTTTTGATGGGGGCCTCTTTTTTGTCAACGGTAACGCCTGCCCAGTTGCCCACCCGCTCGTTTCGGCCGGTAAGCGCATTGTACATAGTGGTCTTGCCGCTGTTGGGATTGCCTGCAAAAGCAATTCTCATAGTAGGATTTTCCTCCTTGTTTGATTTATGGCTCTATAAATTACAGTTAGTCAACGCTAACTTATAGGCGAAAAAGTCAGCGGACCACATCCGGATCCGCCGGTGCTCAGATCAAAATCGCTTCTGCCAACTGATTGTCGATATTGTACCGACCGTCTTTGATAGAAACTGTCATATTCTTCTTTTTGCGGGAAACCACGGTAATGGGTTCACCGCTGTAACAGCCCAGAGAGAAAAGGAACGCGTTGAGATCTTCATCGTCGGTTTCGATAGCTTTGATGATATATTCTTTTCCTTCCAGCGCTTTTGTCAGATTCATAGGTATCACCTGTTTGGAATTTCAATAAAATACTGGCAATTAGCCCTTGCTAACTACCACCTAATGATATACCCGACAAAGGAATTTGTCAATAGGGAATTTACAGAATTTGCAAGATTTTCCCTTGTTACTATATACGGCGCTGCGCCTTTAGATATACCCGGAAAGACAGCATTTTTAAGATGCTGACGGACTTGATTTTTTGCTTGTCCTTGCTCCGGTTTTATGATAAAATATAGTCTGTCAGATCACAGACTGTGAAGGGGTCTGATCGCAGCAAAACAGGACGCTGACCCTGCACACAGAAAACGCGAACACAGACGCTGAATTCCAAAAGGGAGCAGGAAAATGGAGATTACCAACCAGCTGATCACCCAGTGGATCCAAGACTATATGCTTCTGCCGGAGCACAACCGCATGCAGTATCTGCCCGGCCCGGCTTTTGATGCTCCAATGGTGGGCTTCAGCCGGGGTGACGATCCTCTGTACACCTTTTATAAGGATCATATCGATCCAGATTTCTACCGCCTGCCCCACGAATGGCTGGAGCAGGTTTTGGGCCGCTCTTTCGATCCGAAAAATGTCAGCGTCATTAGTTGGGTCCTGCCCCAAACCGCTGAAAACCGGGCAAAAAGCCGTACTCAAACCGATTGTCCCACCCTGGAGTGGCAAATGGTCCGGGTCCACGGCGAGGAATGCAACCGGGCTTTGGCTGACGCGCTGGTAGTAATGTTGAAAGAAAACGGTATTGATGCCGTTGCACCTATGACCTCGCCTCAGTTTTCCTGGAGGGATAGCGAAAAATTTGTAAAAATGTCCAACTGGTCCGAGCGGCACACCGCCCACATTTCCGGGTTGGGAACCTTCGGTCTGTGCGACGGGTTGATCTCCCCCAAGGGCAAGGCCGCCCGGTACGGCTCTGTGATCCTTGCCGCCCGGCTGGACCCCACGGAAAGAACCTACACAAAATATAACGAGCACTGCCTCGCCGATGAAGGCTGTACCGCCTGCATCCGTCGCTGCCCCGCCGGTGCTATCACGCCTCAGGGGCACGACAAAGTCAAATGCATGGCCTACCACAAAGACTTTATTGCTCCCATTTGCCGTGAGCGTTATGATTACGACGGATACGCCGTATGCGGTTTGTGTCAGACCGGTGTTCCCTGTGAACAGGGGATACCCCAGAGAAAGGACTGAGCACTGTGGGTAAATTTTTGATTCAAGAAACCGCTGGCGGTGTGAAGTTTGACCTGAAAGCCGCTAACGGAGAAACCGTCGCCTCCTCGGAAATTTACAGCAGCCTTGCTGCCTGCCGCAAAGGCATCGAAAGTGTGCGAAAATGCGCTGTTTTGGGACGCATTTCCGATCTGACCTCCCCGGACACAGCGGCTACCAATCCGAAAATCGAACTCTACGCCGACAGGGCAGGGCGATTTCGTTTTCGTTTGCGGTCCCGAAATGGTGCCATTATTGCTTTTTCCGAAAGCTACTGCTCCCGCACAATGTGTCTTACCGGCATTCAAAGCGTCCTGCAAAACGCCCCAGACGCAGAAGTGGAAGCCCTTTAAGGCGGATTGACAGTGTCTTTTCCCTTTGATATACTAAAGAAAAACTGCGGAGGTTTTGCTATGAAACGGACCGACTACATCAGCTGGGATGAATATTTTATGGGTATTGCTATGCTGGCTGCCCGCCGGAGCAAGGACCCCAACACGCAAGTGGGTGCCTGCATCGTTTCTCCGGAAAATATCATCATCTCTACAGGCTATAACGGGATGCCTGTTGGCTGCTCTGACGATGAATTCCCCTGGGAAAGGGAGGGCGAACAGACAAAATATCCCTATGTTGTCCACGCGGAACTGAATGCCATCTTAAACGCCAATGGCCGCGACCTCCGGGGCAGCCGGATCTATGTGGCGCTGTTCCCCTGCAACGAGTGTGCCAAAGCCATCATCCAAAGCGGCATTAAAGAGGTGCTGTACCTGTCTGATAAGTACAATAACACTATGGGCAATTTGGCTTCCAAGCGGATGCTGATCGCTGCCGGGGTAAAATTCACGCAGCTGCATCCCAGCCGGGAGAGTATCACCCTCAGCTTTATCCCAGAAGAAAATCAATAGCAAAAAACGGGTGCTTCGGCACCCGTTTTTTATAGCAAGTTCCACCATTTTAAACTGTGACTCTCTCCCAGCGTGCGGCTCATTTGGGCAATTTCCGTGCAGATGAGCACATATTCCTCTTCCAAATCCATCTGACAGCAAACAGCAAGCTGGTCGAAAAGGCCGTCCAGCTTTTCCAGCGGTTCGTGATCGTAAAAGGCCGCCGCTATGTGCCGCCCTTTCTCCCACCGCATTTTCCCACGGGTAATATGGGCAACCGATTCCTGCCAATCTCCCGCCACCGCGGCGGCAGCTGCGGCAGTCATCTCCTCTGCCAGCTCCCCGTGGAAATGCTCCATATACAGGGAAACACCGATTCCGCAGGCAAGCAACACCGCCAAAATACCTGCGCCCAGCCAAAATCGTTTCATTGTGCATCCTCCTTCCGCAGAAAGACCACATTGCCGCCCTCATCCACCGTTAAAAGCCAGGTATCGGACAGCGTTGCTTTCCGTTGACGCAGCGTTTTTTCCACCCATTTTTCCGTTTTTCCCGTCAGGGCCAGATTGTCCTTGTATAGCCGTCCGTCTGCCACCACCGTTACCGGCAGATACTGCTTTTTCACCTGGATTCCCGCTTCTCCGGCATTGGCAGGACGCTCCTTGGGATAGGGAAAAACAGAAAGATTGCCGTTAGTTTCCAAAATGGCATACTGCACCGCCGTGACATCCAAAATATCCTTTTCCCGCAGATGACCTGTCAATTCATCCAGCGTGATCCGGGTCTTTTTCAGATTGTTCCGGAGGATCTTACCGTTTTCTATCAGGATCACCGGTTTGCCGCACAGAAGCTTTCGCAGACGGATGCTGCGCAGCGACACCTCAGACAGCACCAGCTCCAGTCCCAGTACCAACAGAATCGGTACCAAGCCGGAGTACAGCGGGATTCCCTCATACTGCATCGGAATAGATGCCAGATTCGCCACCAGCATCGTCACCACAAATTCCGACGGCTCCATCTGCCCGATCTGCCGCTTTCCCATCAACCGGATCACAGTCAGCAACACCAGATACAAAATGGCAGAACGGACATACGATAAGATCATAATTCTTCCTCCGGGAGATTTTCCTTATTTTCCCCGTAAAAAAAAGAGATATACCGCCAGACAGCAAAAAAAGCAAAGATCGCAGGGCAACCTGCGATCTTTGCAACAAGAAAGGAGAGGAAAAAATGAAAAAGAAGAAAAAATAGAATCGTTTGTCTATATCATAGAATCTAAATATGAATAAAAAAAGGGAGAAAATATTAAAAAAGTATTAAGTTCCAATTTTGTTTCGCCTGCAGGCCGTTTCCTTCGCCAATTTAGGCTTTACAGATTTGGCTTTATGCGCTAAAATGGAGCGTAAAGGAGGTGTCCTCTGTGAAAGACGATACCCGCGAAGAACTAGAGCGCATTGAAAAAGAACTGCTGGCACAAGAAGATTTTCCCTCTTTTGACCATAGCGCGCTGACCGACAACAAAGATGAACTGGATGCTATTTTGCAGGAGTTTTCTGTTCCGGCTTTTGATGATCCAATGGATATCCACGATCCCGAAGGACCGATGGTCTACCGCAACTATAATAACGACTACGGTGGGGATCTGCAGGAATTTTCTGACACGGCCGAAAACGAACCAAAGAAAAAGACCGACAAGGTGGTCGTTGGTTTGATGATCGCTGTGTGTTGCCTGTGCCTGGGTATTATTTCTGTGCTGGCCTACTGGCTCAACGTATTCTTTAAGTAATGGAATGTAATACTGCTCCCGTGGGGCGCTTTGCCCCAACGCCTTCCGGACGGATGCATTTGGGCAATGTATTCGCCGCAATGATTTCCTGGCTTTCTGTACGATCCCGGGGAGGATCCCTCGTGCTACGGATGGAGGATCTGGATACGCAGCGTACCAGCGCGGAATTTGCGGAAGTTTTACGTGCTGATCTGAAGTGGCTGGGGCTCAATTGGGATCTGGAAACACCGCCCCAAAGCCAACGCAGCGCTGTTTACAACCGATATTTTCAGCAGCTGCTGGAAAAAGATCTGCTCTATCCTTGCTATTGCACCCGCAGCCAGCTCCACAGCGTTAACGCGCCCCATCTGTCCGACGGCACCTATGTCTACCCCGGTATCTGCCGGGATCTGACGGATGGGCAAAGAGCCGCTTTCGGCAGAGCGCCGGCCTGGCGCCTGAAAGTGCCGGACCGGATCTGGCAACTGTCTGACTTGGGACAAGGCGAATATTGCCAAAATCTTGCCACTGACTGCGGTGATTTTGTGGTCCGCCGGGCGGACGGCGTGTATGTTTACCAACTGGCAGTGACCGTGGACGACGGCGAAGCCGGCGTAACGGAAGTCGTGCGGGGTATGGACCTGTTAAGCTCCGCACCCCGGCAGATGTACCTGCAGACACTTTTAAACTTTCCCCACCCCCAGTACGGTCACGTACCGATGTTGTTAAGCGCCGACGGTCGTCGCCTGAGTAAACGGGACAAAGATCTGGACCTGGGTATACTGCGGCAAAGAATGTCCCCGGAGACTCTTTTGGGTTCCCTTGCTTACGCCGGCGGTATTATCGACAAAAAATGTGCCGTCTCTGCCAAGGAGCTGGCGTATGAATTTTCCTGGGACAAACTACGCAAGGAAGATATTTACCTGACTCTGTAAAACAAAAAAGATTCCTATTTGTTTGGGAGGAGATTTTTATGATGAATAAACCGGTTCTGGTGGTTATGGCCGCCGGCATGGGCAGCCGCTACGGCGGACTGAAGCAGATCGACCCCGTGGGCAGCCACGGCGAGGCGATCCTGGATTTTTCTTTGTATGATGCCTATGAAGCGGGTTTCCGAACGGCTGTGATCATTATCAAAGAAGCCATCCGGGAAGATTTTATGGCCACCGTTGGCAAGCGGCTGGAAAAGTGCCCGATGGAGATCCGCTATGCTTATCAGGAGTTGGACAAGCTTCCTGCAGGCTACACCGTTCCCGAAGGCCGCACCAAGCCCTGGGGCACCTGCCACGCCGTGCTCTGCGCCAAGGATGTGATAGGCAATGCACCCTTTGCCGCCATCAATGCCGACGACTATTACGGTAAATCCGCTTTCCGGGTGATCTACAACGCCCTGTGCGAATTGAAAGATGACGAAAAACGCCACTACTGTATGGTGGGCTATCTGCTAGGCAACACCGTGACAGATCACGGCAGTGTGGCCCGCGGTGTCTGTGCCGCAGACGAAAAACGCTACCTGACCCGGATCGACGAGCGGCTGCGGATCGAGAAGTACGACGGCGGTATCCACTATACGGAAAACGGCGAAACCTGGACCGATCTGCCGGAGAACACCATCGTTTCTATGAATATGTGGGGCTTTACGCCCAGTTTCCTGCAGGCGCTGGAAGACCGTTTCCCCGGGTTTTTGGATAAGGCGCTGGCGGAAAATCCCCAAAAAGGCGAATATCTGCTGCCAGTAACGGTGCAGCAGCTGCTGACAGAAAATGCTGCGGATGTCAAGGTCCTGGAATCCCCGGACAAGTGGTACGGCGTTACCTACGCGGCAGACAAGCCTATGGTGGTAGCGGCGCTCAAGGGATTGACGGAACAAGGACTGTATCCCGACGGCCTGTGGAAATAACGAAACATCTGAACTGCTCCCTCCCCCGAGGGAGCAGTTTTGGCGCTTGCCGATTCGCGCATAAATCGATACCTCGCTCCAGCAAATCGATCAACTAAAATTTGGGCTTTCACGCATATCTTTTGGGAAAAGTTCAAAAATAATTCAAAAACACCCTCTTGACATTTTTAGCACTCTCGTGTATAGTGTGCTTAGCACTCAGGCGTTCAGAGTGCTAACGCCAAAAAGGAGGAATATTATGGAGCTGACCGAGCGAAAAAAGAAAGTCCTGCGATCCATTGTGGATCTGTATATTCGCACCGCGGAGCCTGTTGGCTCCAAAGCCATTGCGGAGCTGCCGGATATGAACTATTCCTCCGCAACCATTCGCAACGAAATGGCAGACCTGCTGGCAATGGGCTACCTGGAGCAGCCTCACACCAGCGCCGGCCGCATTCCGTCCCCCGCCGGCTATCGGCTGTATGTGGATGAGTTGATGGCAGACTACCGGTTGAGTATGGACGAAGCCCACTCTATCAACGCCGCTATTGAGGAGAAAATGCAGCGGGTGGACAAAATGGTGGAAAAGGTTGCCAAGCTGGTTTCCCAGGCCACCGATCTGCCGGCTATTTCTATGGCCTCCCGCAGTGTTACCGCCACCGTGAAGCGTTACGAACTGATCCCCGCCGGGGATGGCAGCTTCATCCTTGTAATGATGTTGGATAATGACGAGGTGGTCAATAAGCTGATCCGCCTTCCCCTTGCTCTGGAAGATACGGACCTGAAGCTGCTGGCTGCCGTTCTCAATGCTGCAATGACCGGCCTTTCCGCAGAGGAATTTTCTCCGGCCCTGCTGGAAAAAGTGATGCTCTCGGCAGGAAACGCCGCTTCTCTGATCCCGGTGATCGTAGACTTCACAACAGAAGTCCTTCGTCGGCAGGCAAGCACCAATTTGGCGGTTGCCGGTCACGCAAGACTCCTGCAGCAGCCGGAATACCGAAATATCGACAAAGCCCAGCGGATGCTGAACACATTGGAGGAAGAAACCTTCGGAAACCTTCCTGCCGTTATGCAGAATTCCAGCGGCACAAAGGTTTTGGTCGGTCCGGAAAATGTATCCACAGAACTGAAAGATACCTCTGTGGTTATGACAAAATTTGACATTGGTGAAGGGATGCACGCAATGATCGGCGTGGTTGGCCCCACCCGAATGGACTATGCCAAGGTCACCGCAAGACTTTCCTACTTTGCGGAGAGCCTGAGCAAGATGTTCAGCAAACCAGAGCAGGCACAACTGCCGAAGGCAGATAACGAAGCCGATGAGGAGGCATAACGGTGGCAAAAAAGGATAAGGAAAAGAAAGAGACACCTGTGACTGAAGTACCGGAGGAAACCCCGGCAAAAGAAGTCACCGCGGAAGAAATACCCGAAGTCAATCCCTTTGAGGAAAAGTATAATCAAGAGCGGGATGCCCACCTGCGGTTGGCTGCGGAATACGACAATTTCCGTAAGCGCACCCTGAAGGAAAAAGACAGCGCCTACGCAAACGGCAAGGCCGACGCCATTGAAAAGCTCCTGCCTGTTTACGACAATCTTTCCAGAGCCCTGAAGCAGGAAACAGAAGATGCCGCTTTTAAAAAGGGCGTAGAGATGACTATGGCAGAGCTGGTAAAGATTCTGAACGGTATGGGCGTGGAGATCTTCGGCGAGGAAGGCGAAACCTTTGACCCGAATCTGCACAATGCGGTGCTTCACATTGACGACGAATCCATCCCGGAAAACACCATCACCCAGGTGTTCCAGCAGGGATTTAAAATGGGTGAAAAGATTGTCCGGTTTGCTATGGTGCAGGTCGCAAACTAATGCTGTAAACAAATTAACATTCATATAGGAGGAAAATATTATGTCTAAAATTATCGGTATCGACCTCGGTACAACCAATTCCTGCGTCGCTGTTCTGGAAGGCGGCGAACCTGTTGTCATTGCCAACGCAGAAGGCGGGCGGACCACACCCTCTGTTGTTGCATTTTCTAAGACCGGCGAGCGTATGGTGGGTCAGGTGGCAAAGCGCCAGGCTGTT